>JAFAOB010000206.1 GCA_019238055.1 Alphaproteobacteria bacterium | reverse complement strand
TTTGCCGGCGTTGGATCGCCATAGAGAAAGCCGTACCAGCCTTCGATGCTGGCATTGACAAAGTGCTGCACGAGATCGGGGTTGTCGTGAATCAGCTTTTCGGAGGTCTCGATCAGCCCGCCATAGCTGCCATAACCCACATCTGCGAGCGGCAGGATGACCGGCTTGACGCCGGCCTGCTCGATCAAAAACGGCTCGCTCGTCACATAACCCTGCTGGATCGCTTTGGGATTGGCGAGAAACGGTGCGACGCTGAATGTGTAGGGTCGGATCTGGTCGTCAGTGTAGCCGAATTTCTGCTTGAGAAAGAGCCAGCCGGTGGTGCGGGAGTCGGAGCCGATCATGATCGGCTTGCCCTTGAGCACCGCGAGGCTGTCATCACCCTGGCCACGATGGGCGATCAGAACCGCCGGGTCCTTTTGAAACATCGCCGCGACCGCGACCATCGGGATCTTTTGCTGCACGTAATTCAACGGCACAAAGGAATTTGATGCGATGTTGAAATCGAGCACGCCGGCTGCCAGCAGCTCGGCATGGTTGACCTGCGGCCCGCCCGGCCGCAGCTTTACGTCAAGCCCGTAACGCTTGTAAATCCCGGTGGCGATTGCCTGATAGTAGCCGCCATGCTCGGCCTCGGCCTTCCAATCGGTGCCGAAGCGTACAGTCTGCAGCTCCGCTGCCTTTGTCCGCGGCACATCATTGATAACCAGCAGCAACGCCGCGATCAGCAGGATCAGGCTTTTGCCGACAGTGCGCATTCCCGCATTAACCTGTTTGCAAAAGGGCGAATCTAGACATCGCTTTGGCTCGGGTCGAGCCGATTGCCGGGCCGGCCCGGCAGGCAAAGGACGTGTTTCAGTGGGTTCCATGCAATTAAATCATAGGCAGCCCGCAGGACCATTGGAACATTTTCTGTTACAGAATGTTGGAGTTGTGTCATCGGCTTGACAACAACCGATCTCGTTCGTAACAGACAGACCGGCAGCAGAGATATGAGTTACGCAAGGAATCCATTCGCGATGGCCGCAAATGTTCGTTGCCGCTATGGAACCGCGAAATTGCCGGCGCAGTCGGTCAAAGCCAGTATTGCCGCGTTCCTCGATGGAGGAACGAACGGTGAAGATCTGCTGCATGCGCTCTATGACCATGTTTTAAGCGAGCCGATCCCGACCTCGATGCGCAGAATCTTGCAGCAGTCGGAGCGGCAGGTCGGTAACAGCCGGTAAACTGCGCCGAATTTTTTGCTCGGATCGGATAGTGGCCCGAGCGGGCAGCGGCCTTATCCCTCTGAATGGATTTGGCTCAGGGCCCGTTATCGGCAACGCGAAGGTGCCCGGTTTGCCTCCGCTCGCGGTCGCTGAGCGAATGCTCCGGATCAATCAGCGGCGCGGCAACATGCCGCCGAGATCGCGACCGCCAAATAGATGGATATGGAAATGCGGCACCTCCTGATGCGCCGCAGCCCCGGTATTGGCGAGGATGCGATAACCGCTCTCCACCACCCCCTCTGCGCGAGCGACATGACCGAGGGCTCGCACTAAAGACGCCATCTCCGCATCCGAGGCATTTGCAGAAAAATCGTCGAGCGAGACGTATTCGCCCTTCGGGACCACCAGGATGTGAGTCGGAGCTTGCGGATTTATGTCGCGAAAGGCGAGAACGTGCGTGTCCTCGTAGACCTTGTTGCACGGAATCTCGCCGCGCAGGATGCGGGCAAAGACATTGTTGCGATCATAAGCCACGGTTCGCTTTCCGCTCCAATCCGGCTCACAAATTTGCTCGGCTGCGTTTTTCGTCGAGCCCTGAGGTGCCTTCACGGCGCGTCAGCTCGGCGGCGACGTCAGCGGGCGAAACACCGACATCAGCCCACAGCACGAACAGGTGATAGAGCAGATCGGCACTCTCACCAACAAGCTTTGCCGGGTCGCCCTTGATTCCTTCGATCACGGCTTCGACCGCCTCCTCTCCGAGCTTCTGAGCAATCTTGGTGCGCCCACGCGAGAACAGCCGGGCGGTGTACGAGGTTTTCGGGTCGGCGCCGCGGCGCGCGGCGATGACCCGCCACAGCCGGCCGAGAGCGGCGCCCAATTCCTGTTTTGCGCCGAATTCTTGTTTCGCCCCCAACTCCTGTTTTGCCATGTCTCAGTTCCGCACCGGGATGCCAAAGGCCGCAAGGTGGGCTTTGGCCTCGCCGATGCGCCACGTACCAAAATGAAAGATCGAGGCTGCCAGCACCGCGGTTGCATGCCCGTCGCGGATACCCTCGACCAGATGATCGAGCGTGCCGACGCCGCCCGAGGCGATCACCGGCACACGAACCGCATCGGCCACAGCACGGGTCAGAGGAATGTCGAAACCCGATTTTGTGCCATCGCGGTCCATCGATGTCAGCAGGATCTCGCCCGCGCCATAACCGGCAAGCCGCCGCGCCCAATCGATCGCGTCGATGCCGGTTGGCCGCCGCCCGCCATGGGTAAACACCGCCCACCGTCCGGGTTCTACGGCTTTGGCGTCAATCGCGGCGACGACGCATTGGCTGCCGAATTTCTGCGCCGCTTCGCGCACGAATTCGGGGCGGGCAACGGCGGCGGTGTTGATCGATACCTTGTCGGCTCCAGCGAGCAGCAGACGCCGCACGTCGTCAACCGTGCGCACTCCGCCACCCACGGTCAGCGGCATAAAGCATTGCTCGGCGGTGTGGCGGACCACGTCATAGAGTGTGTCGCGGTCTTCGGCGCTGGCGGTAATGTCAAGAAAACACAGCTCGTCGGCGCCCTCGCGGTCATAAAAACGCGCCTGCGCCACCGGGTCGCCGGCATCCATCATATCGGCAAAGTTGACGCCCTTGACAACCCGGCCGTCCTTGACATCGAGGCAGGGGATAACGCGCATTTTCAACATGAGGATTCCCCCGCCGCGAGCTTTAGCGACGCGCGCGTCTCGAGACGACCGTCATAGAGCGCGCGCCCGCAAATCACGCCGCTGATGCCTTCCCGTTCATGTTGCTTGAGAGCCGCAATATCGGCGAGAGAGGCGACGCCGCCCGAGGCGATGACTGGGGTTCGAACCGCGCGGGCGAGAGAGGCCGCGGCTGCCGTATCGATGCCGCCGAGCACACCGTCGCGGGCAATGTCGGTATAGATAATCGCGACGACCCCGCAATCCTCGAAGCGGCGCGCGAGTTCGACGATCCCGATATCAGCTGTCTCGACCCAGCCTTCGACCGCGACCCGGCCATTTCTCGCATCGACTGCGACGGCGATCCTGCCGGGATAATCCGCAGCCGCTGTTCTCACCAGATCGGGATTGCGCAGCGCGACGGTGCCGAGCACCACCCGATCGATTCCAAGCAAGAGCCAATGGTCGATCGCGGCCCGGTCGCGGATGCCGCCGCCAAGCTGCATGCGAAGATCGACAGCGTTGCGGATCGCCGCGACCGCTTCGCCATTGACCGAACGCCCGGCAAATGCGCCATTCAGATCGACAACGTGCAGCCAAGAGAACCCGGCAGCAGCGAAAATGCGAGCTTGCGCCGCCGGATCATCGTTGAACACGGTGGCGCTCGCCATATCGCCACGAACCAAGCGGACACATTTGCCGTCTTTGAGATCGATTGCCGGGTAGAGGATCATGTTGCCGCCGACTCGTCGTCGAGCAGCTTGTAATAGTAGTGCCCGGGGACGATGCGGCGGTCGACCCGCGCATAGACCGGATGGGTGCCCCAGCGCCGGTACCCAAGGCTTTCGTACAATCTGATCGCCGCCCTTTGCGTATCGCGCAAATCGAGGTTCAGCACGGCTAAGCCCAATTCATGGGCGAGCCGTTCGATCTCCAACACGATGCCCCGTCCGAGGCCGTGGCGGCGGGCCCAGGGAGCAACAAACGCGCTCGTCAGCGTGCCGGCAAAGGCCTGCGCCTCGTTATTTCGCGGTGCTCGGCTGAGCTGCGCCGACCCGGCGATGATGCCGTCGAGCCGCCCGACAACGAGGCGCCGCTCGGGCACCAATAACACGCCTTTCCAATAATTTTCGAGGACCTGGCGGGGCGGCGGCTTGAGCCAGCCAAAGCCGCCACCCTCGACGATTGCGCTTTCGGTTGCTTCGCACAAATCGTCGAGATCGGTACCCGAATATTGGGTAATTCGCTCAATGTTGAGCCTCGGTTTGGCGAGCTGAAGGTCGCTCATGGCCGCCACCGTAAAAAATTGCCGATCAGCCGCAATCCCGCCATCTGGCTCTTCTCCGGATGAAATTGTGTCCCGGCGACATTGTTGTGTCCGACGATCGCAGCGACCCGGCCGCCGTAATCGGTTGCAGCGACAAGGTCGACATCTTCACGAAGGCGAAAATGATAGCTATGGACAAAATAACCGTGCGCGCCGGCCGCAAGTCCCTCGAGCAGCGGATGAACGCGATGCTGAATCAGCTCGTTCCAGCCGATATGCGGGATCTTCAGCACCGGGTCATTGGGTTCGAGCGCCACGACCTCGCCACCGATCCAGCCGAGGCCCTCGGTTATTTCGAACTCGCGGCCGCGATCGGCCATCAGCTGCATGCCAACGCAGATCCCAAGAAACGGCCGGCCGCGCGCGCAAACTGCTTCACGCATTGCGGCTTCGAGGCCGGGCACCGCGGCGAGACCACGCCGGCAATCGGCAAAGGCGCCGACCCCCGGCAACACGACGCGATCGGCGCCGGCGACAATCTCGGGGACACTCGTGACGACAATCTCGGCCCCAATGGCGTTCTCTGCCGCAGCGCGCTCAAAGGCCTTCGCCGCCGAGCGCAAATTTCCTGATCCATAATCGACAATCGCGACGATCATCACAGGCTGCCGCCGAGGACCCCCTTGGTGGACGGCACCAGACCGGCGCGCCGGGGATCAATCTCGACCGCTTGACGCAACGCCCGCGCCAGACCCTTAAAGCATGATTCGACGATGTGATGATTGTTCTCACCGTAAAGGTTTTCGACATGGAGGGTCACACCCGCCGATTGGGCAAAGGCCTGGAACCACTCTTTGAACAACTCAGTATCCATCTCGCCAAGTTTCGGCCGGGTAAACATAACCTTCCAAACGAGGTAGGGCCGGTTTGAGGCATCGAGGCTGACCCGCGTCAGGGTCTCATCCATCGGGATCACCGCGTGGCCGTAGCGCGCAATGCCGGCGCGGTTACCCAGCGCCTTCGAGACGGCTTCGCCAACAACGTAGCCGCTGTCTTCGGTCGTGTGATGAAAATCGATATGCAAGTCGCCCTTGGCCCGCAACTCAAGGTCGATCAAGCTGTGTTTTGCCAATTGCTCGAGCATATGGTCAAGAAATCCGATCCCGGTCGAAATGTCGCCCGCACCGGTGCCGTCGAGATCAACGCGGCCGGTGATCTGAGTTTCCCTCGTATTGCGTTCGACCGTCGCCACCCGCACCAGATTCTCCTTCATCGCCGCCTGCCGCGAACACCGCCTATTTAGCGATTTTGCCGTGAAGCTGCCACTATTTGCACCGCGGCTTGACCGCGAACCAGCCGCGCCCACATGTCCGAACTAAGTGCTTCGGCGCGCTCGCGGCATAACTTTAGACAAAGCGAATGGGACAGAGTGAAACTCCTGTTTGGCACGGCACAACCATCCTTTGCGTCCGCAAGGATCACCAAGTCGTGATCGCCGGTGATGGCCAGGTCACGATGGGTCAAACCGTGGTCAAATCCAATGCCCGCAAATTGCGCCGTCTCGGTGGCGGTGCTGTGATCGCCGGTTTCGCCGGCGCTACCGCCGATGCAATTACTCTGTTCGAACGGCTCGAGGGTAAGCTCGAACAATATACCGGCCAGCTGTCGCGCGCCTGCGTCGAACTCGCCAAAGATTGGCGTACCGACCGCTATCTGCGCCGGCTGGAAGCGATGATGGCGGTAGCCGACAAAAACGTATCCTTGATCTTATCGGGGACCGGCGACGTGCTCGAACCCGAAGATGGGTTAATCGGGATAGGCTCCGGCGGCGGCTATGCGCTCGCCGCGGCGCGGGCGCTGATCGGCATCGACGGGCTCGATGCAGCGACCCTCGATGCAGCGACCATTGCTCAGCGCGCGATGACCATCGCCGCCGGCATCTGTATCTACACCAACGACAAGATCACCTTCGAAAAGATGGATTACTGACCGCCGATGCCCGCCTTCAGCCCGCGCGAAATCGTCTCTGAACTCGACCGGTTCATTGTCGGCCAACACGATGCCAAACGCGCGGTAGCGATTGCGCTGCGCAACCGCTGGCGGCGACAGCAGCTTGCGCCAGAACTGCGCGAAGAGGTGTTGCCCAAGAACATTCTGATGATCGGCCCGACCGGTTGCGGCAAGACCGAGATTGCGCGCCGATTGGCGCGGCTGGCGCAGGCGCCATTTGTCAAGGTCGAGGCGACCAAGTTTACCGAGGTTGGCTATGTCGGCCGCGATGTTGAACAGATCATGCGCGACCTCGTCGAGATCTCGATCGGCATGACCCGCGAGCGGCTGCGCAAGGAGGTCGAGCCCAAGGCCGAGATCGCAGCCGAGGAGCGGGTGCTCGATGCCCTTGTCGGATCGAACGCCAGCGCCGACACGCGTCAGAGATTCCGCAAGCAACTGCGCGAGGGCACACTCGACAATCGCGAGATCGAGATTGCGGTGCAGGAGAGTGCTGCCGCCAATCTGCCGACTTTTGAGATCCCAGGCATGCCCGGCGCGCAGATGGGCATGCTCAACCTTGGCGATATTTTTGGCAAGGCGTTCGGCACCCTCACCAAGCCGAAAAAGATGTCCGTCGCCGACAGCTATCGCGTGCTGATGGCCGAAGAAAGCGACAAATTGCTCGATCAGGAGACGGTCGTGCGCGAGGCGATCTCCGTCGCCGAGCAGAACGGCATCGTCTTTATCGACGAGATCGACAAAATTTGCGGCCGCGGCGAACGCTCGGGCGGCATCGGCGGACCCGATGTCAGCCGTGAAGGGGTGCAGCGCGATCTGCTGCCGTTGATCGAAGGCACCACCGTCGCGACCAAGCACGGGTCGGTGAAGACCGACCATGTTCTGTTTATTGCTTCGGGGGCCTTTCATCAGACAAAGCCGGCCGATCTGTTGCCCGAATTGCAGGGCCGCTTGCCGATCCGGGTCGAGCTGAAGGCGCTCGACCGGAGCGATTTCCGTCGCATCCTGGTCGAGCCCGAAGCAAGCCTGATCAAGCAGTATAAGGCGCTGCTCGGAACTGAGGGGGTGACTCTCGATTTTGACGAGGAGGCCATCGACGAACTCGCCTTGTTGGCCGAGGAGATCAACACCGCAGTCGAGAACATCGGCGCGCGCCGCCTGCACACGATCCTCGAACGGCTTCTTGAGGAAATCAGCTTTACTGCCTCGGATCGGCCCGAGGGGACTGAGATCCGCATCGACCGCACCTATGTACGCGATCAGGTCGGCGCCTTGGCACAGGACGCCGATCTATCGAAATTCATCCTGTAAGCGGGTTCGGATATCGTTCTATACCGGGTCGCGGGGTTCTGTGTCCGCTGTGTATTGGCAGTGTGCGAGCAGTTGCCCTCGCCATTCGGGAGGAGACCGGTGTTCACGAGCCTATCGGACGAACAGCGCCAATTCATCGCTACCGTGCGCGAACTGGCGCAAAGCGAGTTCCGTGCCCGTACCCTCGATTACATGAATGGGGCTTTTCCATGGGATAACATGCGCCGGCTCGCCGAATTGGGCGTGCTCGGCATGGCCGTGCCCGAGGAATATGGCGGGCTCGGGCTGCCGGTGTTTGATACCGCATTGGTGCTCGAAGAGATCGCCAAGGTCTGCTATGTGACCGCGATGGCGGTGCTCGGCGAGGTCGGGGTTCAGACCCGGATCATCGCGACCTATGCTCCGGAGCCGATCAAGCAGCGCATTCTGCCGGCGGTGGTCAGCGGCGACTGCCTGCTCGCGATCTGTATGACCGAGCCCGATGCCGGCACCGATGTCGCCAATTACAAGACCAATGTCGATCGCATCGGCAACCGGTTGCGGCTCAATGGCGTGAAAACCCTGATCAGCCGCGCCGAGGAGGCCGGCATGTTTGTCGTCTTCACCCGGGTCGACAGGAAACCCGGTCGCGAGGGCATCGGCTGCGTTTTGGTCGAAAAGGGCACACCGGGGTTTTCGGTCACCGGCACCTATCACACGATGGGTGGCGAAAATCTGCACGAGATCCGCTTTGAGGACTGTGAATTGCCGCCTGAAAATCTCGTGCTGGAAGATGGCTTTCGCAAATTGCTGTCGGCGTTCAACACCCAGCGCTGCCTCAATCCCTCGATCTCGCTCGGCCTTGCCGAAGGGGCGCTCGAAGAAGCCGTCAAATACGTCAAGGAGCGCCGGGCGTTCGGCCGCGCCATCGGCGATTTTCAGGGCATGCGGTGGAAGATTGCCGAGATGTACCGCGATATCGAGGCGGCGCGCAGCGTGCTATACCGCGCCTGCGCCACCGCCGACCCCTTCCCCGACCCGCTGCTGGCGGCGGTCGCCAAGATCACTTGCAACGAGATAGCGCTCAAGGTGACGAGTGAAGCGATCCAGGTGCATGGCGGCTACGGCTTTACCGATGAATTCCCGGTGTCGCGGTTTTATCGCGGCGCGCGTTACGGCACTCTGGGCGGCGGCACCAGCGAGACGCTGCGCGACCTGATTGGCAAGCGTGTCATCGCCGGTATCGATCCCGAGGACGGCATTCTCGGGCTCGGCGCCTTCTGAACCTCCGGCACGCCGATGTGCGGACATCGGGCGGCTGGAATGTATTGGCACCGTGGCGGTGCTGATGACACCAGCGGCCCGCAAGCGGCTGGGCTGTCCAATTCCGTGAAAGCGGAGCTTGTTTCGTGCGAACAGATCGTTAGGTTCCGGGACAGGCGATCTAATCCGAGCCAGGACATGCCCGACAGCACCTCATCCGATTTCAGTCCAACCCCGCGCACCCGCGTCAGGCGCTTGCACGAACGCGGCCGCTACGACCGCGAGACAATCTACGCCATCCTCGATGCCGCCTTGCTGTGTCATGTCGGCTACGTAATCGATGGCTTGCCTTATGTTACCCCGACCCTGTTCTGGCGCGAAGGCGAGCGGCTCTATTGGCACGGATCGTCGGCGAGCCGCATGCTGCGCAAGCAGTCAGAGGGGATTCCGGTCTGTCTCACGGTCAGCCATATCGATGGGCTGGTTCTGGCGCGCTCGGGGTTCCACCACTCGCTGAATTACCGCGCGGTAATGGCCTTCGGAAACGCCGCAATTGTCGCCGATGATGAGGCCAAAGCGGCAGGGCTCAACGCCTTTGTCGAGCGCCTCTATCCCGGACGCACCCGTGAGATCCGGCCCATTCTGCCGCAGGAACTGAAGGCCACGACGTTGATGAGCATGGCCATTGATAAAGTGTCTGCGAAGGTCCGCACCGGCGGACCGGTTGACGATGAGCCAGATTATGCGCTCGACTGCTGGGCGGGCGTCATCCCGGTCGAAATGCGCCTCGGCGCAGCGATCCCGGACCAGCACTTAAAGCCCGGCATTTCCATGCCCGCCGGTCTCGATCACCTCGGTGAGGATGGCGTGTTGCCCGAGATTCTGCGCGTGTTGGCTAAGCGGCAAGTCGAGTGATGGTGAGGCACCAGCGCACCCCGTGCCGCCCATCGCGATCTTGCTGCTATTACAGGGCACCAGCCGGTTGCCCAGGCTGGCGCTAAGCGCGCAATTGCATTGCAGGCATTGGCGGTCCTGCTCCTCGCCAGTGCCGGAGCCGCATGGCGATGATACCGGCGCCGTTTGACTTTTACCGGGGCGAGGTCCTGCCCGAATGGATCGACCTCAACGGTCACATGAATCTCGCCTATTACACGGTGCTGTTCGACTACGCGAGCGACCTCTTGTTCGACACAATCGGCATCGGTCGCGATTACAAGGATGCGACCGGGCACGGCACCTTTGTCGTCGAGACCCACAATCTTTACGAAAACGAATTGCTGGTCGGAGAGAGGGTACGGGTCGCGAGCCAGATACTCGGGGCCGACGACAAACGGCTGCATGTCGCGCATGAGATGTTCCGGCTCGCCGATGACCAGCGCTCGGCAACACAGGAGCTGATGTTTCTATCGATCGATCTCGGGCAGCGCCGCGTAATGCCGTTCCTGCCGGAGGCGCGGGCCCGGGTCGCTGCAGCCGCAGCGGCGCATGCGGGGCTCAAGCGGCCGGATTGGGTTGGCCGCCGCCTCGCGATGCCGACCCGGCGAAGCTGAAACTCGTCGGGCGTTTAAAAGACCGATCAGGTTCAGGCCCGATTAAAGATCGGTTGTGATCACCGCAGCGCGTTGTGGATCAGGTACTCGGCAAAGTCGGCGTGCTTTAGCTTAATCGCGACGGGTCCACTCTCGCCGGAGAGGGCTCGCGATACCAAAATGTGGTTCTCGACCCGTGGCACGGTCAGCCGGAACACGCCCAGCGCACCCTTGAGCCTTGGGTAAAGATTGGGATCGATCATCTTTTCCTTGCCGGCAAGCCGGGCCAGGGTCTCTTCCTCGCTGACACCCTCGATCGCTCGCTTGCGGACGATCGTCCAATCGCTCTCGCCGGCCCAGCCTTGAGTGGCAAGCGCCTTCGGATCCTCTTCAGTCACTCCGACCTTATAGACATATCGGCCAAGCCCGACATCCGAAGCCCAGCGGGCGAGCTTGGCGCTGCGCGCCACATAGATGGATCCCATCGCTCCCTCCCGAAGGACCGTAGGAATAGCGGCGATTGGTGATTCGTTTTAACCGAGGCTTAGACGCAATCCAATGTTCAGGATGATAAAAAATGCCTTTTTTGATGGGCGCCGCCATAGCTGCCACGACGTTGATGAGCATGGCGTTGGGACAGATCAATGCCGGCTTTGAATCCTTTGGTGTACTGCTCGCGGCAGGCGTGTTGATGACCCTGAAAGAACAATGATCATGTGAGTCGTATCTGCGCCCATTTGCCGCAGATACGTCCGGAATCGCTCATTGTGGTATTAAACGTGGCAACTAGCCGCTAGCCCCCAAACGTTTACGAAGTGACATAAAGGGACACATTTCGATACACTCCTCCCAAGTCTGGAGCTTGCAATCCTGAGCTCAGACGACGGGTGGGGGGTGTCGAAAAATGCGGCAGTCTTTACTTGCCGGCGCATGGGCGCTGGCTCTGGGGTTGCTGACGCTCGTAAATGATCCGGCGGCGGCAATGGGGTTGGATCCGGCGTTTCACCGGGGCCTGCTGGGGCCGGAGAGAGCGCTGGGGGCCGTCATCTGGAGCCATGGACGATCGCTCGACAACGAAGATTATAAGGCTCCAACACCGCCCTATCTCAGAGTGCTTTGCGATTCGGGCTGGGACGTATATCGCTTTGACCGGTTGCGTGACGGCGACACGTTGACCGCGAGCTCACGCCGGCTCGTCGCCATTGTGGCCGATTTCAAGAAACGCGGCTATCGCCGAATCGTCCTCGCCGGTCAATCCTTTGGCGCATTTTTGGCGTTGATGGCGGCCGACGATTCGGATGACGTCGATGCGGTGGTTGCAACCGCGCCTGCCGCCTTTGGTGATTTCCAAGAATATTACGATACTTGGCAACTCAACGCGACACGGCTCTACCCGCTGCTCGAGAACGTGAAGAGCGCTCGGGTCATGCTGTTCTTCTTTCATGGTGACGACTTCGATCCGGGCGGTCGCGGAGAAACGTCGCGCGCGATCCTGTCGCAGCACGGCACCGGTTTTGCCGTGGTCGACCAGCCGGCCTACCTGACCGGCCATTGGATCTCGTCGAGCGGCGCCTTCCTGCGCCGTTTTGGCGACTGCATCCGCCAATTTGCCGACGACGACAAGTCGAGCGGCGAGTTTGACTGCACCCCGGTCTGGGGCGAGCGGCCGAGCGCCGAATTGCGTGTTCCCTCGGAGGTGCTGCACGCGCACATTCAGGCGCCCCGGCTGAACGCGTTGCTCGGCGCCTCGGCGCCGGTCTCGGCGGGCTTACACGGCGGCAAAACCGATCCAGCCGCCGAGGACGCTTGGTATGGCTTTTATCCAAATGGGCGCGAAGTGCTGATTGCGATCGAGGCGGTGACTGGGCGCGAACTGACCGCCATATACGCGATCGGGCCCGGCATTGATAGTGGCGAACCCGCCGAATGGAGCCGTCGCCGCGGGCACATCGAGGGGCATGAGCTGGTTTTTGACCAGAAAGGCGAAAGCACCTTGCGCTTCCGGCCGCGCGATTACGGCGGCCTTAATGCTACCTGGATCTCACCCGACGGCTCGACCAAAATGGAGGCAGGGATGCGGCGCATCGATACCGCGAATTTGCCGATTCGCACCACCGCCGCACTCGAGGGCGATCAGCTCCAATAGGGCCCGCTACCGCCGATTGCAACGACGATCAATCCGAGGATCAGATTGATCGTCACGATCATTTGAATTTGCCCGAGTTGACGCCCGCCTTCCGCCCAATCCTGGCGCGCGACCGCAATCCCGAAGCGCCGCCACGGCGCGAAATAAAGGTGCAGGAATAGCATCATCATAAAGATGCCAATTCCCTGCATCAGGTTGACGTAAATTGGGAGCGCTGGGAAGCCGCCATAGACGCCGAAGACAAGCCCGTATCCGCTTGCCAGTAGCAGTACGATCGCAGCAAATACCCAAGGGAAGAAGCGGTCGAATACACGCGACCACAGCGCGAGGCGCGCTTCTACTTCAAGGGCCGCAGACGAGGGCCGCAGCACCTGAAGCGCAAAAAACATGCCGCCGACCCAGACGACGGCCGCGAGAATATGGACGATCAGCGCCGGGACGACGATGGCTGGCAGGGCAACCGGCATGGCTCAGCCGCCATAAGCGGGATACTGGCGAGCAAATCCATCAAATGCATCGAGCAGCCGGCCGCGCCATGCGGCGATTGGATCATCGGCGGTGAGCAACTCGAAATCGCTGATCGCGCGTGCCCACTGAAACGCACCAAATACGACGAAATCGGCATAGGCCGGCGCATCGCCGGCGAGAAATTTCTGCCGCTCGACGGTACGACGCAACGGCGCCAAGCTCTCGCGGAACGCCGGCAATCTCGCCTCGCGATCTTTGACCACATTTTCGAGGGTCGTTCCAAACCGCTCTTCGCGCGACTGGCGGAAATAGGCCTGATCCTGCGGCGCCGCATGCCGATAAATATCGAGCACGACAAACCCGATCAATCCCGGCTGCAACACCGTCTCGGTCCAATTCTGGACAAATCGAGTCAGCGCGCGCCCTGCCGCCCCGCCAAACAATGAGGGCCGGTCCGGATACCGGGTTTCGAGATAGTCGGCAATCGCCGTCGAATCATGCACCACATGACCGTCATCGTCGATGGCCGGCACCCGGCCCTGATTGGGCTTGGGAAGCTTGTCCTTTTCGGTAAAGCGCCACGGGATCGTCTCGACCCGCAACCCCTTATGGGCAAGCGCCATTTTTGTGCGCCAGCAGAACGGGCTGAACCGCCGTTCCGGCTCGGCGCCGGCGAGATCGTAGAGCGTGATGGCCACGAGTTTGTCTCCCGAGATGATGATCGGCACTATGGCCGTCCGGGGCGTCGAGGCAAAGCGTTCTGCTCGGGGCTCCAACTCTCGCCTGCCCTATCCGACTCCGCGCCGCGCCAGCTGATGGCGCTCTCGCTTGCCAGGCAAGCGGCGGTTACTATGGGTGAGCTTTATCGGGTCCGGAGCTGCGCCTTGCCGACGGTCTTTGTTTTGAACGGCCCCAATTTGAACCTGTTGGGGGTGCGCGAACCCGCGATCTACGGCCGGGGTACTTTAGCCGATATCGAGGCGCGTTGCCGCTCGCGAGGGACAACACTGGGTCTCGCAATCGACTTTCGCCAGACGAATCATGAGGGCCAGCTTGTCGATTGGATCCAGGAGGCGCGCCTTGCCGCGGCTGGCATCGTGCTCAACGCGGGGGCGTTGACCCATACCTCGGTCGCGCTGCTCGATGCGCTCTCCGCCACTGATCTGCCGGTCATCGAGGTGCATCTCTCGAATATCTTCCGCCGCGAGCGGTTCCGCCATCACTCTTATGTTAGCCTCGCCGCGACCGGAGTGATTTGTGGCCTTGGCGCCAGAGGCTACGAGTTGGCGCTCGAAGCCGTCGCCGGTCTGATCGGCGAGGTACCTGCCCGGGAGGAGCGGTGAGGTTCAACCGCCGCCGTCCGCCGCTATTGGCGCCCGATCCCGACCTGATCCGCACGCTCGCCGAATTGTTGGTGCAGAACGGTCTGAGCGAGATCGAATATGCCGTCGGCGATCGCCTGGTTCGAGTGTCGCGCGCCGGTTTGACGGCGGCGCCGATATCGGCACCCTCGGCACCGATCAATGCCGCGATCCCGACCGAGCCGCTCTCGAGCACCGGTAGCACCGTCGCCGAACATCCCGGGGCGGTCACCGCGCCGATGGTTGGTACGGTTTATCTCGCCCCGCATCCCGGCGCGCCCGCCTTTATAAGGCGCGGCGAAACGGTTGAGGCGGGTCGGCCATTGCTGATCATCGAAGCCATGAAAGTCATGAATGAAATCCGGGCGCCGCGCGCCGGCACAATTGCTCAAATCCTGGTCGAGGATGCGCAGCCGGTCGAATACGGCACGGTTTTGATGCTGATCGAATAATCACGCCTCCGAGGACTTTGGACAATAGCTGCTCCAGAGAGGTGTCCAGCAGGTCCAACAGGGCATCGTCCTAATGTTGATAAAATGCTTCTCTCCTTCCCTGTCCTTAAGGGTGGAGAGGGTCTGAGTAGCGGAGCTGATGTTCGAAAAGGTTCTAATCGCCAACCGCGGCGAAATTGCATTGCGCATTCACCGCGCCTGCCGCGAGATGGGGATCAAGACGGTCGCAGTGCATTCGACTGCCGACACGCATGCAATGAATGTGCGCCTCGCCGACGAGACCGTGTGTATCGGTCCGCCCCCGGCCCGCGACAGCTATTTAAATGTCGCCGCGATCCTATCGGCGGCGACGATTACCGGCGCCGACGCGATCCATCCGGGTTTGGGCTTTCTCGCTGAGAACGCCGATTTCGCGGCGGCGGTCGAAGAGCATGGCTTTGTTTTTATTGGGCCGGCACCCGAGCATATCCGGTTGATGGGCGACAAGATCGCGGCGAAAGCGGCTGCAGCCCGGCTCGGCATACCGACGGTGCCCGGCTCCAGCACAGTGCGCGACCTTGCTGCGGCCGAGCCCGCAGCCGATGCGATCGGCTATCCGATTTTGATCAAGGCGGCCGCGGGCGGCGGTGGCCGCGGCATGAAGATCGCCCGCAGCCGCGCCGAACTCGCGCAGATGCTGCCCTTGGCACAACGCGAAGCCGAGGCGTTTTTCGGGCACGGCGAGGTTTATCTCGAACGTTTTCTAGAGCGGCCGCGGCATATCGAAGTGCAGATCCTCGGCGACGGTCAAGGCGGCGTCGTTCACCTTGGCGAGCGCGATTGCTCATTGCAGCGCACGCACCAGAAGGTGATCGAGGAAACCCCATCCCCGGCGCTGGGCCCGGACGAGCGCGACCGCATCGGCGCGTTGGCTGTCGGGGCGATGCGTGAGCTCGGCTATCGCAGCGCTGGCACCCTCGAATTTCTCTATCAGGATCGCGAATTCTTCTTCATCGAAATGAATACCCGGCTCCAGGTCGAGCATCCGATCAGCGAGATGGTCAGTGGCGTGGATATCGTGCGCGAGCAGCTGCGCATCGCCGACGGCGCGGCGCTCGGCTATCGCCAGGCCGAGATCCGGCTCTCCGGTCACGCGATCGAGTGCCGTATCAACGCCGAGAGCCCGGACGATTTCCGCCCGTCACCGGGACGGGTGACGGATTATCATGCGCCGGGCGGGCTCGGCGTGCGCGTCGACAGCGCGCTTTACCAGGGCTATGTCGTCCCGCCGTTCTACGACAGCCTGATCTCGAAGCTTGTGATCCACGGCCGCAGCCGCAGCGAATGTCTAATGCGGCTGCGCCGAGCACTCGAAGAATACGTGATCGGCGGCATCGAGACGACGATCCCGCTGCATCAGCGCCTGGTCGACGCGCGCGCGTTCATCGATGGCGATTACGATATTCATTGGCTCGAGCGCTTTGTCGGACGCAATCGATGAGGCGGCGAAAAATTCAGCTGACGCCCGAGATCCTGCTGGCGGCCTACGCCGCGGGCGTCTTTCCGATGGCCGAGTCGGCCGACGACCCCGAGCTGTTCTGGGTCGACCCCCATTATCGCGGCATCCTGCCGCTCGATGCGTTTCACGTCCCGCGCCGGTTGCGGCGGGTGTTGCGGCAAGACCGGTTCGCGGTCAGTTGCGATACCGTGTTCGAGGCGGTGATCCGCGGCTGCGCCGAAGCCAGTGAAACGCGGCCGAACACCTGGATCAACGAGGAGATCGTGCGGCTCTATTCGGAATTGTGCGAGCACGGCGCGGCGCACAGTGTCGAATGTTGGCGCGATGACATATTGGTCGGCGGGCTTTACGGCGTGTCGATTGGGGCGGCATTTTTTGGCGAGAGCATGTTCAGCCGCGAAACCGACGCAAGCAAGGTCGCTCTCGTCCATCTCGTAGCCCGGCTAAGGGCGGGCGGCTATCGGCTGCTCGACACCCAGTTTCTGACCCCGCATCTGGCGCGCTTTGGCGGCATCGAGATCAGCCGCGCGCGCTATCATCGCCTGCTCGTTTCCGCTCTTGCCTATCGCGCGTCCTTCCCGCTTGAACTGCCGGAGGCTGCCGGGGGCGATCCGCTGGCATTGCTGCCGGTCCCCTTGCAGTCGAGCAAGATCACGTCGTAGACGGGGTGCTCCAACGAGGACAGCGCCGGGCTCTGGGCAAACATCCAGCCGCTGAACTGGCGGACGTTGTCTTCACCGGGGCGAACCTCGTCGATCTGCAGAAAAGCCGCATCCTCCGGCCGGTCCTCGGGCGGGTTCTTTTCGCAATCGCGCACCGTGATCTGGAGAGCGCCGAACTGCACCGGCTTGCCGACCGATGCCGTGATTTCGGACACCCGCGCGGTGATCTTGTCGAGGCCCTGCAAGATCGCGACCGGTTCCTTGATCATATCGGACTGATCGGCGCCGGCGCCCGTCGCCGCCAGCAGAGCGGCTGCGCCGGCGACTGCAGCGAGCAGGCTCCGCGCTGCAAGAGGCCGAGATTTTTTACGATCGCCCCACACGCTGTCCCAGCGCAAGCTTCGCGACACTTATCACCTCCTCATCCCGCTAGCGACAACAGCGATCGCAGTCACCAGTATTGCTCCGCTCGCTGAACCCAGTAATTCTCTGTTATAATGTTTGCGGTCGCTCAATGATAAAACTCAGCAAGCACACGACCGATGAGATGGAAACCCGCGCTATCCTGTTTTCCTACATCGAGGCTGCGCTCACCTCGCCGGATCGTGTCGCGCAGGATCTGACCGACCCGGCCCTGAGCCGTTCCTATAAAATTATTCCCGAATTCGGAAACCGCGTGCTGCGCGTAGTTCACCGACTGGACGGTGCCAATATTCTCGTGGTGACTGCACATTGGGATCGAGGAGCAAAGCTTTGATACGCACCAATTACGATCCAGAGGCTGACGTACTCCATGTCGCATTCGGCCCGCCTGGCGTGCGTTCCGATACCTCTGAGGAAGTCGCCCCGGGCGTGTTCGTGGAGTTCGATCCGAGCGGCAACCCGATCGCCATCGAGGTCATCAGCGTGCGGCGCAGAAGTCGCGAGATGGCGCCGGTGCAAGCCGCTGCCAAGTGAGATCCGCCCACGGTACCTAGTGCGGCGATTGCCGCTGCGCGCAGTCCCGCATGCCGGGAAGCAGGGTAGCCGTGGGTACCGGCTTGCGCCGCTCAAGCAAG
Organism: Alphaproteobacteria bacterium; assembly: GCA_019238055.1. Lineage (GTDB taxonomy): Bacteria > Pseudomonadota > Alphaproteobacteria > ATCC43930 > CGMCC-115725 > AP-15. The sequence continues at coordinate 600 of JAFAOB010000206.1, read as the reverse complement.
GAGGCGCGTCCGGGCGCTTGGCCAAACAAGCGGCTGATCACAGATTCACTCATCCCATGGCACGCATGCGGGCTTCGCGGGCTGCGATCGCGGCTTCGCGGTCGAGCAACAATCGAGCGCGTTCGACGATCGGCACGTCGATCATCTTGCCATCTACGGTGACCGCCCCGACACCCTCGGCCAAAGCCTTGTCATAAGCTTCGACGACGCGGCGGGAATGGTCGATTTCTTGCGGGCTGGCGCGAAATTCCTCGTTCAGGATTGGCACCTGGCTTGGATGGATGACCGAGGCTCCGACAAAGCCGAGGCGACGCGAGCGCCGGATCGTCTCGCGAAAGCCGTCAAGGTCATGGAATTCGGCAACAGTTCCGATAAAGCCCATCGGCAGGATGCCAGCGGCGCGGGCAGCGAACACCGTCATCTGCTTGGGCATGAACAGCCCTTCAGCCTCGGGCAGAATGCCGGCCGACAGCGCAAAATCTTCGGCGCCAAGGTTGAGCCCGCACAGCCGCGGGTGGGCGCGCGCAATCTCGGCGATGCGGAAAAACGCCGCCGCGGTCTCGACCATCGCGATCAGCCGCGTCGTGCCCGGCGTCATGC
>JAFAOB010000194.1 GCA_019238055.1 Alphaproteobacteria bacterium | reverse complement strand
CCAATCTGATCACCAATCAATATACGCAGGTCAATCTGACGACCAGCAATCAGATTTCCGACAATACGTCATTGCAGGGCAATGTCTATGCCGAGTACCTGCTGCAGAAAGTGACCAATGGTAACGTGCCCAACGCGACGCCGTGCAATGACGGCTCGGGGTTTCTATGCGTCAGCCCCGGCGTCTATGCAACCGACCGAAACGGTAATCCGATCACCGATTTTCTGAGCGGCGGCCCCTATTCCGATCTCGACCAGCAATCGACAAACACGCATGGCTATGGCGCAGCGCTGCAATTGACCAATCGCCGGCCGCTATTTGGCCATCCGAACCAGCTGATCGCCGGAATCAGCTTTGACGGTGGCCAAACCTTGTTCGGAGCCAGCACCGAGATTGGCGGGCTGACGCCAGACAGTCGTGTTTTTTATGGCCCGGGCATCACGATCGATCAGCCAGACGGCTCCATCGCACCGGTGCGTGTCTCGGTATCTAACGCCTACTACGGCGCGTTTTTCACCGATACATTCGATATCACGCCGGCGCTGTCGGCCAATGCCGCCGGGCGCTACAATTTCGCCCAAATCAATCTCAGCGACCAACTCGGCACGGCGCTCAGCGGCGATCACAGCTATGGTCATTTCAATCCGGCGGGTGGGCTGACCTGGAAGTTCCTGCCTGGGGTCAGCGCCTATGCGAGCTATGCCGAGGCCAACCGCGCCCCGACCCCGGAGGAGCTGACCTGCGCCAGTGCGACGAGCCCGTGCAGCCTCGCCAATTTCTTTGTCGGCGATCCGAATTTGCAGCAGGTCGTGGCGCACACGGTCGAAGCCGGGTTGCGCGGTCGGCTGCACCCGTTTTCCGGAGCGAGCCTATCAGCTGAACTGGCCTATTATCACACGACCCTCGACAACGACATCCTGTTCGTCAACAGCCCGATCCAAGGCCGCGCCTTTTTTCAGAATGTCGGCTCGACCCTGCGCCAAGGCATTGATATCGACCTACAGTTACGAACCGATCGATGGCTCGCCTGGCTCGCCTATTCCCACATCGATGCGCAGTTCCAGACCGGATTTACCGCATCGAGCGAGAACAACCCGGCTGCCGATGTCAATGGCAATATCCAAGTCCAACCCGGTGATCGCCTGCCCGGTATCCCAGCCAATACGTTGAAGCTCGGCGTTGATTACAAGCCGACCGATACGTGGACGATCGGCGGCAGCGGCATCTACGCCAGCGGCCAATATCTGTTTGGCAACGAGGCCAATCTGACAGTCCCGACCCCGCCCTATTTCGTCGTCAATCTCCATACCCAGTATCAGATCGCCAAGAACCTGCAGCTGTTCGCTCTTCTCCAGAACGCCTTCGATGTCACCTATTACACATACGGTACGTTTTCGCAAACCGCGGCGATTCCAATCATGCAGGTTCCGGGCGCCAACAATCCGCGCAGCTACAGTCCGGCAGCGCCAATCGGGGTTACAGTCGGCTTGCGCGCGACCTTCTGATTGGTTCTTGCTGTATCAGTCCGGGGTGCGCTTTGGTGCGCGTCTAAAGGCCTCGGCCAGTGCGGTGAAGGCGGGTTTGGGCCGCAGATCGGCATCGAACGGCAATGGCCGGGACGGCAGCCCATCCTTGCGCCATTTTGCCTGGTTGGTCTCATGGCGCACGATCCAGCTATGCCGGTCGGCCAATCCCCAGGTCACGACCATTTTTACTGCCGGTTCGTCCAGTGCCGCATCAAGAAACCGGCGATAGCAATCGGCAATCAGGCGGTCGCGAACCGCGATCTCAGCCGGGGCATTTTCGTCGGTTACATCGAGTTCGGTGATCTGGATCGTCAATCCGAGGGCGGCGATATCGCGGATAAACCGCCGCAGCTTATCCGCCGAAAAAGGCGGCCCGCCAACGGCAGTCAAATGCGCCTGGATGCCGACCGCATCGACCGGCGTGCCCGCCTTCTGCATACGTTGCAACAGATCGAGCAAGGCCACGCGGCGGGTTTCGTGCTCTGGAGCATCGAGCTCGATATCGTGTTCGTTCACGACCAGGCGAGCCCGGGGATCAGTTTCGCGCGCCACATGATAGGCAAGATCGAGGTAACCGGGACCGAGAGCCTCGCGCAGCCAGTCGGAATTTCCGTCATTTGGTTTAAGCGGCTCGTTGACCACATCCCAACTGTGGACAATGCCGCGATAGCGACCAACAAGAGTTTTGATGTGATCGACGATCGCCCGTTCCTTCGCCTTGCGGTCGGGAAGTGCGAAAAACCACCACGGCGTGCGGAAATACCATAAGCAGTTATGGCCGCGCAGCGCCATGCCGCTCTCGACCGCGAACCCGGCGATGGTATCGGCCCGCTGGTAATCGTCCTGCCCCGGCGCACCGCCGTTGATGTCCTGCCATTTCATGTCGTTTTCGGGGACAACGAGACCGGCCTGGCGCTCCACCAGAGCAACGAAGGCGGGATCATGAATGATCTGCTCCGCCGAAATCGTCGTGCCGTAAATCAGCCCCTTTTCCGCCGCGAGGCGTTTTAAGCTCTCGCTTTCGGCGGCTTCTGCCGACGCGCCGCGTGAAGCAACAATTCCGGCACCGAGTGCGGCCAATCCGCCGGCGAGGACATGCCGGCGCGATAACGGGCGATGATCCCCGCGGCTCACCGCGCCATCCCATTGCCGGCCGGCGCTGCCGGCGGCGCCGCGTCGAGCGCTTGCGACAGATGCTCTATATTCGCGCGCGCCGCGCGATTTTCCGGACTGGCCGGCGCGACCCGACCGACCTCGTCCCAATCGCGGCGGGCGCCGTCGATATCGCCTTCGAGCCGCCGGATATTGCCGCGCTCGAGCAGCGCCGCGGGCGAATGCGGCGCCAGCGCCAGTGCTTTGTCGATATCGCTACGCGCCAGGTTGAGGCGGTCGAGCGCGCGATTGGCCGAGGCGCGATAGATCAGCGCATCGACCTGGTTCGGATCAGCCTTCAGCACGCGATCGAGATCGGCAATGGCGCTATCGAGATAACCGGCTGCCGCCGCTGCTTCGGCGCGGTCGATCACGATCTCTGGATCGTGCGGCGCCAATGCCGCCGCTTCCCGCGCCACCTCAAACGCGCGTTTCGGGTCGCCCGCAAGCAGCCAGGCCTGTGCGGCCTGGTCGAGGACACCGGCGAGCAGGCTCGCGGGTGCTGTTGTCATCGACCGCGCCAGGGCCTGCAAGTCGCTCGCCGCTTCTTTGTATCTGCCGAGAGAGATCAGTGCCACCGCGGCGCAATGATCGGCCGGATGAGCGCCGCCGCGTTTTCGCCAAGCTTCGGCTAGTCTCTGCGCGGCGTGCGGGTCCTGATGCGCGAGTTTCATACAGCGGTCGTAGGTGTCGGCATCAGCCGCCGCCGATGGCGGCGGGACGCTCTGCATAGCGCTCGAGGGAGGCGGCAGGGCGGAACCTGCCTGGTCGGCTGCCGCCGCACCAACATGCAGCATCAAAGCCAGCAAGGCCAGGCCATACCAAAACCCGCAAGTCCAGGCTGGCCAGCGAATTGACCCCATTTTCCCTCCGATCCGGGTCTCCATAGCACAGCCGGGCGTTGCCGCGGAATTGGGCGACAGGGTACGATCCGAGCTTCGCTTTTGGTTTTTTCGGAACAAACCGCATTTTGGCCCTCGATCTTGCTCGCCTATTCCCGGGCGGTGTCGGCAACGCGACACTCGCCCTCGCCCATCGCAATTACCGCATCTATGCGAGCGGCAACGCCGTGTCGCTGATCGGCATTTGGATGCAGCGGGTATCGGTCGGCTGGCTCGCCTGGACCTTGACCCATTCGGGGACCTGGCTCGGCATCATGTCGATGGCCGAGTTCTTCCCGGTCGTATTTTTGAGCCCGCTCGCCGGGGCGCTGGCCGACCGGCGCGACCGTGTCGGCATCATTCGGGTGACACAGATCGCGGGCAGCAGCGAGGCGATCCTGCTCGCCATTCTCGTCTATACCGGAGCGATATCAATCTGGCTGTTGTTCGCGCTGACTTTAATGCTCGGCGTGTTCAACGCCATGGCGCAGCCCTCGCGGCTGGCGCTGATCCCGACCCTGGTCGATCGACCGGCCCTAAGCTCGGCCTTGGCGATCAACGCGATCATCTTCAATTCGGCGCGCTTTGTGGGGCCCGCAGTAGCGGGAGTCGTTATCGCCAAAATCAGCGTCGGTGCCGCCTTTACCGTTAACGCCGCGACATATCTCGTGTTTCTCGTTGCAATGACCAATCTGCGCGACTTGCCGGCATTGCCGGTGGGCGCGACACAGAGCGTGCTGCGCGCCTCGGCCGAGGCTTATTCTTATGCCACCCGCCATCCCGGCATTGCGCCGATGCTGATGCTGTTCACCGTGACGACGATCGGCACCCGCGGCTTTGTCGAGCTTTTCCCGGGGTTTGCCGATCGTGTCTTCGGGCGCGGACCGGCGGGATTGTCGATGCTGACCTCGACGGTCGGTCTTGGCGCGATTTGCGGCGGCGCTTGGCTGTTATTGCGGCCGGGGATCGCCGGTCTGACCGGCGTCGTACTCGGCAACACGTTGCTGATCTCGCTGGCGATTCTCGGTTTCACCGCGACCGGCCAATTCTACCTGGCGCTGCCCTGCGTCTTTCTCGCGGGGTGTGCGATGACGATCACCGGTATCGGCGCTCAGACCTTGATCCAGGCCGCGGTCGAGATCGGCATGCGCGGGCGCATCATGGCGCTCTACGGGATGATTTTTCGAGCCGGACCGGCCTTGGGGGCGGTGCTGATGGGATCGCTGAGCGAGCGCTTTGGATTGCGGCTGCCGCTCGCCATCGGCGCTGTCGTCTCTTGCGGCTTTTGGGCGTTCACCTGGGCCAAGCAAAAACGCATAGCCGCAACGCTGGAAAGCGAACCTGTAACCGGCACGTCAGGCCCGGTCCTCAAGCGGCGGGCATCGTGATGGCGCAGTCGGCCGGCGGGCACCTGCACCTGTTCTGCTTTGGCCTTGGCTACAGCGCGCTGGCACTGGCGCGACTGTTGGCGGGCGAAGGCTGGACCATCACCGGCACCAGCCGCGCGACCGAGCAGGTCAAACGGCTGCGCGCGCTCGGATTTGCCGCTGAAATCTTTGATCGCGACCGACCGTTACCGGCGGGTGCATTGCGCGGCGTCACGCATGTCCTGGTGTCGATCCCTCCGGACGCCGCTGGCGACCCGGTGCTCGATCGTCACGGTGACGACCTTGCGGCGTTGCCCGGTCTCGCCTGGCTCGGCTATCTATCGACAACCGGCGTCTATGGCGACCGCGGCGGCGATTGGGTCGACGAGACCTCGGTCCTATCGCCGACTGGCGAACGCGGCCGGCGGCGGGTTGCGGCTGAGCAGGCTTGGCTTGATGCGCGGCGCAACCGTGGTCTCCCAGTTCATATCTTCCGGCTCGCGGCAATTTATGGGCCCGGCCGCAGCTCGTTTGCGGCATTGCGAGCCGGTACTGCAAAGCGCATCGACAAGCCCGGCCAAGTGTTTTCGCGTATTCACATCGACGATTTGGCGCAGGTGTTGCGCGCTTCGATCGCGCGACCGCGGCCGGGGGCGGTGTACAATGTCTGCGACGATGATCCCGCACCGCCCGAAGCGGTCATCGCGCACGCCGCCCGGCTCCTTGGCATCAGCCCGCCGCCGCTGGTGCCATTTGCCCAGGCCGGGCTGTCGGAAATGGCGCGCAGCTTTTATGACGACAACAAACGGGTGCGCAACGCGCTGATCAAGAGCGAGCTCGATGCTCGATTGCAATACCCTGACTACCGCGCCGGCCTCGCCGCCATACTTGCACAAGAAGCCGACGCGGCCGAATGACGCTTGTCTAAAAAGCGTCCATCCGGCATCGTCATGTCAAAACATGGCGGCCCGGATCGAGGAGGTCACATGACCACATACAACGTGTTGATGATGGGCGCGTCCTACGGGTCGCTGCTCGCAACCAAGCTGCTGTTCGGCGGCCACAAGATCATGCTGGTGTGCCTGCCGGCCGAGGTCGAGGCGTTCAACAGCGAAGGCGCCCGGGTGCGCATGCCGATCCGCGGTCGCAAGGAACCGATCGAACTCGACTCGCGAAAGTTGCCGGGCAGCCTGCGCGCCGCCGGACCGGGAGACGTGAACCCTGCCGACTATAACCTCGTCGTGCTCGCGATGCAGGAGCCGCAATACCGCTCACCCGGGGTGCGCGAGCTGCTGGATGCGGTGGCGAGGGCACGGGTGCCGTGCATGTCGATCATGAACATCCCGCCCCTGCCCTATCTGAAGCGGATTCCCGGTCTCGACGCCGATCGGCTTCGCGGATGCTATACCGACGCAAACGTATGGAATAATTTCGAGCCGGGGCTCTTGACCCTGTGCAGCCCGGACCCACAGGCGATCCGTCCGCCGGGGGAAAAGATCAATGTATTGCAGGTGACGTTGCCGACCAATTTCAAGGCGGCGCGCTTTGAAGCGGATGGCCCGACCGCGATCCTCAAGCAGATGCAGCGAGAGATTGAGGCGGTGCGCTACGATCCCGGCGATGGCCGCCCGATTGATTTGCCGGTCAAGCTCAAGGTGCACGAGTCGATTTTCGTGCCACTCGCAAAATGGGCGATGCTGCTGACCGGCAACTACCGGTGCGTGACCAAGGATGCCGCGATCGACATCAAGGACGCGGTGCATGGCGACCCTAACACGTCGCGCTCGGTCTATGACTGGGTATGCGAGGTATGCCGGAAATTGGGTGCCGCACCCGATGATCTGGTGCCCTTCGAAAAATACGCCGCCGCGGCAAACGATCTGGTGCGGCCGTCTTCCGCCGCCCGCGCGCTGTTCAATGGCGCCCCCAATATCGAGCGCACCGACCGGTTGGTGCAGATGATCGGGGCGCAGTTCGGCATGCGCCATCCGATTGTCGACCAGACCGTGGCCGAGGTCGATGCCCGGCTTGCGATCAATCGCAAAGCCGCCGCGTAATCCTGGTCAACCGCGGCATCATTGCGATCGGCTTGCCGCCGCGACTATTGGGACGCGTTCCGATCCCCGCCACACATCGCACCCGGACGAGCGAGCCCGGCTACGGAATCCCCTGCGGCGCGTCAGGCGAGGCTGACATCCTGCCACGGGGTGGTCTCCGGGAGCCACGAGGCAAAGCGGAACCTCGGCCGCAATTCGGGCTCGGCGCGGGTCGGCAAGGCGATCAACGCGCTCGACACCGTCCCATAGCCGTCGACCTGAAACCGCATCGCCGCCGTCGGCTGCTCGCCGGGTGGTGCACGGCTGCTGCTGAGCAGTTCCTGCCAGCCTGTCCAATCGCCCTGATCGGGATCGGGTACCGGCCAAGCCCGAAACGCCGGCATCGCCAACTGCAATCTGCGGGTGCCGAGATCGTCGATATCGCTCGCAGCAATAAGCGATAATCCCTCCTTCAACGGATGGACTTCGACGCGGCGCCCTGTGGCATGGCGTAGCCAGAACCCATCGCGCTCGTCGATTACGATCAGGTTGAAGGTACGGTAAGCATCAGGGTCGAGATGCGCCAAGGCCTGGGCAGCATCGACCGCATCGGCATGGTCGAGCGCCTCCAGTACCAATTCGCCCCGCGAGCGCCGGCCCGCGGCGGGTCCCAGCGACCCGGTTCGGTTCAGCACTGCGGCGGCGACGCCCCAATCGTTGATGGCGAGCCACGACCCTCCGGCAAGGAGATCGAGCCCGCCCACCACCTCAGACCGATCAGGCCAATGCCGGCCCGGCGCTCGCCACGGCCGGTCAATCATTTCGTCGCGATTGGCACCGATCAGCACCGGCCAACGGTGGTCGGGACGACGCAGGATGACGAGAGTACACATCGGCTCTGGTTGTTCTTGCCTTGCCGCTGCCGCGAGATCAGGCAATATCGGATGGCGGGTCAAGCAAAACCAGCCATATTCGGCGAGCCATATTTGGGATGAGGGTGCGATGCCTACTTTTGCCGACCGTGAAAAGGAATTCGAAGCGCGGTTTCAGCACGATCAGGAGTTCAAGTTCAAAGCGACCGCGCGCCGCAACCGGCTGTTGGGTCTGTGGGCGACGCAACGCCTGGGGCTGCTCGGCGACGCCGCCGAGACCTACGTCAAGCGGGTTGTCGAGGCTCAGTTCGAGCCCGGCGGTGACAGGAACGTCATCGATAAAATCGCCACCGATCTCGGTGCCAAGGATCCGACGATGACCACCGCCCGCATCAGCTTTGAGCTCGAACATTTCGCCGAGCAGGCCAAACAGCAACTGATGCGGGAGTAGCGGCTCTATACCGGCCGGTCGCCCTTGACCGTTACCCGGTGGCCGGAACGGGTATGCGGCCAGTAGTCCCACATCGCGTGATGCTGGACGCAGCGATTGTCCCAGAAGGCGATCGAGTTCTCCCGCCAGCGGAAGCGGCACTGGAATAGCGGGTTTGCCATGTGCTTGAACAGATATTGCAGGATTCCGGTGCTCTCGTCGCGGGGGATGCCATTGATGTGTCGGGTGAAACCCTCGTTGACATAGAGCGCCTTCCGGCCGGTCACCGGATGCGTGCGCACGATCGGATGATCGGCGAAGGGGTAGCTTTCTTTGTCCTTTATGCCGTAATTCGCGTATTGGCCGCGATAATGTTCGCCGTCATGGCGCGCGGTCAGCCCTTCGAGATAGGTCTTCATCCGGTCGCTCAGTGCCTCATAGGCCGCATACATGTTGGCGAACAGCGTATCGCCGCCGCGCGGCGGGCATTTACGGATGTAGAGGATCGACCCCATCGGCGGCTCGGAATCGCACGACACGTCGGAATGCCAGCCCTCGCCATTGGCGCGCGGGCTATCCTTGTCGGCGTGGATGATCATCAGCTCAGGGTGGCCGGGCTCGGAGGGCGCCGCCGGGTGGATGTGCAGTTCACCAAACCGGCGCCCGAAATCGAGGTGCTGGTCTGAGGTCAGGTGCTGGTCGCGAAAGAAGACCACCAAATTCTCGGCCAACGCACGGTGGATCTCGTCCATCTGGCGGTTGCTGATCTCGCGTAGATCGACCCCGCTGATCTCGCCGCCGATAATCGGCGTCAGTTTGTCGACCGTGATCGTCTCGTAGGGCGCCGCTTCATCGGGCGTGTATTTGATCCGCGGGCCGTTCCTGCTGCGCAGCGAGCTCATTTTATCGTTCCTCTATTGCGACCACTCGCCGGGGACGCGGCGAAAGATCATATCAACATGTTTGAGATGATAGGCGCTATTGAAGAGGTCGTCGATCATTCGCGGGTCGAGATAGCGGCCGATTTGGCGATCCTGCTTTAACAAATCCGCAAAGCGGCCGTCGCCGCGCCATGCGGCCATGGCATGACGCTGAACGGCGGTTTGAGCGTCCTCGTGGCTCATGCCGGCCTGGGTCAGCGCTAACAAGACCCGCTGTGCGTCGACGAGCCCGCCTGATGATGCGAGGCTTCCGCGCGCATGCGCTCGGGATAGGCGGCCAGCAGGTCGATCAGCCCGGTCAGCCGCGCCAAGGCAAAATCGGGTACAATCGTCGCATCGAAGGCGATGACCTGCTCGATCAGAGAATGCGAGATGTCGCGTTCCTGCCACAGCGCCACGTCTCCGGGTATCGACGTATTTGGCGACGTACCCCTAAGGAACTGAGCTGGAATTTGGTGCAACGGTGACCGTTATTATCGATATCACACTGGGCGTCTGGTCGTAAGCTTACCAGTGCCGCGGTCAACTGCAGGAGTGACAAATGACTCTTGGTAAACACTTTGTACGGTCGGGTCGCGGCTTCGCCATCGGGGCGGCGGTTCTTGCTGCGGTCGGCTTGACCACCGTGCCGCAGCCGGCGCACGCCATCGGCACCGGGGCCGCAGTGGGGATCGGGCTCGGCGCCTTCGCGGTCGGGAGCGCGCTCGGCACGGCGGCGAACCCATACTACAACCCCTATTATTACTATCCTTATGGGTACTATTACCCAGCGGCCCCGGCCTACTATCCGCCGAGACCCTATTATCCGCCGCGGAGCTGTTGGAACCCGTATTATCGGCAGTATTACCCGTGCTGACCGAAAACGCGGCGAAAGATCGTATCGACGTGTTTGAGGTGATAAGCCGTGTCGAACAAGCTGTCGATGGTCTGCGGGTCGAGATAACGGCCAACGTCAAGGTCGCGCTTCAGCAGTTCGGCAAAGCGGCCGTCCCCGCGCCAAGCGGCCATGGCATGGCGCTGAACCGCGGCATAGGCGTCCTCGCGGCTCATCCCGGCCTGGGTCAGCGCCAGCAAGACCCGCTGCGAGTCGACGAGCCCGCCTGATAATTCGAGGTTTGCGCGCATGCGCTCGGGATAGACGACCAACCGATCGATTAGCCCGGTCAGGCGCGCCAATGCAAAATCAAGCGCGATCGTCGCGTCGGGAGCGATGACCCGCTCGACCGACGAATGCGAGATGTCGCGTTCGTGCCATAATGCCACGTCTTCGAGCGCCGGCGTCACCGTCGATCGGATCAGCCGGGCGAGGCCGGTCAGGTTCTCCGCGAGCACCGGGTTGCGCTTATGAGGCATTGCGGATGAGCCCTTCTGGCCCGGCGAGAAATATTCCTCGGCCTCGCGCACCTCGGTACGCTGCAAATGGCGGATCTCGGTCGCGAGCCGCTCGATGCCGGCGGCGATCAGCGCCAAGGTCATAAAAAACTGCGCGTGCCGGTCACGCGGGATCACCTGGGTCGAAATCGGCTCCGGTTCGAGGCCGAGCATTTTTGCGACATGGACTTCGACCGCCGGGTCGATATTGGCGAAGGTGCCGACCGCACCGGAAATCGCACACGTCGCGATTTGCTTGCGCGCAGCGACCAGCCGCTCGCGCCCGCGGGCGAATTCGGCGTAGTGCCCGGCGAGTTTGAGCCCAAAGGTCGTGGGCTCGGCATGGATGCCGTGGCTGCGGCCGATTGTCGGCGTGTATTTGTGCTCGAAGGCGCGCTGTTTCAGTGCCGCCAATAACCCGTCGAGATCCGCCAGCAGCAGGTCGGCGGCTTCCTTCAGTTGCACCGCAAGGCAGGTGTCGAGGACATCGCTTGATGTCATCCCTTGGTGCAGAAAGCGCGCTTCGGGGCCGATATGCTCGGCAAGGTTGGTCAGAAACGCGATCACGTCGTGGCGCGTCTCGCGCTCGATCTCGTCGATGCGGTCGATCTTGAAGGCGCCGCGTTCCCAGACCGCGCGTGCAGCACTTTCGGGGATAACGCCGAGTGCCGCCTGAGCATCGCAGGCATGGGCTTCGATCTCGAACCAGATCCGGAAGCGGTTCTCGGGCGCCCAGATCCGCGTCATCTCGGGCCGGCTGTAACGCGGGATCATGGCGGCCCGATCCGGTCAACCGGAACAAGCGGTTTTGCCATCAGCACCTCATCCCAATAACACCCGTTCACTTTCAGCGCGTTCTTTTCAAGTCCGTATTCGACAAAGCCGAGGCTCGTGTAAAGACGCCGGGCCGGTTCGTTGCCGGCGACAACGCTCAGCTGGAGGATTTCGACCTCGCGTCGGGCATGCTCGATAACCGCCTCGGCAAGCCGCCGGCCGATGCCGGCGTTGCGGACATCCGGTCGAACATACATGCCGACCAGCACGCCCTTATGCGCCTCCTTTTGTCCCGGCCTGGCGAGGAAGGCGGCGATGCCTTGCAGCTCTTCGCCGCCAAAAGCGCCGAATACTGCCGATCTCTCGAGCCGATCCGCGAACCAAGTCAACGGTTCAGCATTTTCGACTGCAAAGGTGCTGCTGAAGGCGTCAGGAGCGAGTCTCAGTGCTTCCAACCGCAGTTCGCGATATAGGATGGCATCCGTCGGCGACAACCGCCGGATCTGCATGTCGTGCACCCATTTACCTCCGTTCGGCCAAAGCCTCAGTGAGCTCGGGGTGCACCGCGCCTGAGTCGAGCAAAATCTAGTTTCCATGGCACGCTCGACCGCTCGCTAGGCCGCGGGGCGCAGCACCGCGGCGTGGGTCGGCGTGTCGATCCACATGCGAAACCACGATTCGAGCATCAACAGCGCCCATAGCCGGTTTTGGTGATTGACGCGATAGGTGCAATGCTCGTCGAGCAGCTGGCGCACGTAGTTCGGTCGAAACAGCCCGCGCTGCCGCGCGCTCTGCGACAGCAGGGTGTCATAGGCCATTTCTTTGAGTTCTCGCCGAAACCACCGATCGATCGGGCATCCGAACCCGCGCTTTGGTCGG
>JAFAOB010000190.1 GCA_019238055.1 Alphaproteobacteria bacterium | reverse complement strand
CCGGCGCGAACCCGGCCGCGCCACCCGGCGTCTGCGTTGGCCCCCTGCTGGACATGAGCCGGGCGTGCTGCTGCTTCGGGACTGAGCTCGTCGACCTTCAGCCAGCTCTGTCCCCCGCGCGCCGGCTCGGGCAGATAACGCCATAATATCCAGGCGAGCAGCAGGCTCGGCGCGGCCATGACAATGAACGACCAGCGCCAACTCGCAAAACTCGAGACCTCGCCCGAGATGAAAAAACCAACACCGGCGCCGATCATCTCACCGGAAAGGATTAAGCCGTAAATTGACGCACGGTCGCGCGCCGGGAAGAAATCCCCGGTCAGCGATGCAACGCAGGGCCACGCCACTGCGGTTACTGCGCCGAGAAAGGCTCTCGTCCCGAGCAGATAGGGATAGGAGGTGGCACTGGCGCTGAGCACCATCGCGACAGCCCAGATCAGCACGGCAACGATCAGCACATATTGGCGGCGCATTCGATCGGCGAGTATGCCCATCGGCAGGGTCGCGATCGCGCCGACGAACTGAACAATGGCGATCAGCATCCCGATCTGCGGATTGCCGATATGAAATGCTTTTTTTAAGAGATCGGAGACCGCCGACAATGTGCCGAGCTGCGCGGTATCGAGCCCAAGAATGGCGGCCAAGACGAGGATGATCTGCAGGCGCGCCGGCCCGCCGGCGATATCGAGCGCGCGGTTCTTGGTCGCCTTGACGAGATCTGTGATACCGGCCATCGATCGGTAAACAACCGATTGGCCGGATCAGCGGTAAGGTAACGCTAGGGATGAGCTGTCGGCGATTTTTGCAGCCGTTCGTTTCCCATGGTTTGATGATTAGTGGCCGCCGGACGTCAACACCGAGCGTGGGCGGCGCACCAGCGGTATCATCATCACGCCAAAGACAAAAAAACCGCCGATCAGCAGTAAGAGGTCGTTGTAGGTTAAAACGAGGGCCTCGCGGTGTACCAAATTGCCAAGCAAGGTGACGGCGGCGTGGGACGCATCTCCCGGGATCAGCGAATCGAGCCGGCTGGTCTGGGTATCGAGAAAATTCTGCACCGCGGGACGGGCCAGATTGATGTCCTCGATCAAACGGTTCCAGTGGAATTGCATCCGGTTATTCATAATTGTGCCGACCGATGCCAGCGCGATCGCGCCGCCGAGGTCGCGGGTCAGACCGTAGAGACCGGACGCATTCTTCAGCTTGTCTGCCGGGATCGACCCGAGCGCGATCATGTTGGCAGGCAGATAGCAGAACATCAGCGCGATGCCGCGCACCGCTTGCGGCACCAAGAGTTCGGGAAAGCTCGCCTGATTGGTGAGACCGGCCGTCAGATACATCGAAAACGCGAAAAGACTAAGGCCGATTGCCAGCATCACGCGCAAATCGATCCGTCGGGCGATCTGTGTGCTGAATGGCGACATCGCCATTTGCGCGATCCCGGCGACAAAGACCGTTTCACCGATCTGCAGCGCGCTGAAGCCACGCACCTGCGCCAGAAACAGCGGAATCAGATAGGTGGTGCTATACATCCCGGTGCCGACGAGGAAGGTAAAGAACGAGCCGAGCGCGAAATTGCGATTGGTGAAGGCGCGCAGGTCGACGATTGGTTGGCGATAGCTCAGCACGCGCCAGAAGAACAACACCGAGGCTGTCGCGGACACGACGACCGCGGCGCGGATCGTCGTATCGTCGAGCCAGTCCCAGCGCGGCCCCTCCTCAAGCGCGTATTCGAGACAGCCGAGAAAGGTCGCCATCAGCACCAGCCCGATCACATCGAAATAGCGCAGCAGCGACAGGTCGGGCTTGTCGATATCGATGCAGCCCCAGATGACTGCAGCAACGGCAATGCCGGGCACGATGTTGACGAGAAACAGCCAATGCCAGGAGAGGGTGTCAGTCAGGAAACCGCCGATCGTTGGGCCGAGGGTCGACGACAGGTTCAAGATCACCGAAATCAGCACCATCAGCGTGGTCAGCGGTGGCCCGCGGAACCGGGTGTAAACAACCGGAAACACGCTCGGCGTGATGGCGCCGCCGCAGAACCCCTGGATCGCGCGATAAACAATCATCTGCCCGAGGCTCGTGGCCGTCGCACATAGCCCACTCGCTGCGGTGAAGCCGAGGGTCGCGGTAACGAACAGCACGCGGGTCGACAACAGCCGCGACAAGGTTCCGGTCAGCGGCACCATGACGACATCGGCGATCAGGTACGCGGTCTGAACCCACGAGATCTCGTCGGCGCTCGCCGACAATCCCCCTTGGATCTGCGTCAGCGAGCTGGTGACGATCTGGACATCCATGATCGCCATGAACAGACCAACGGCCATCGCCAGCACGCCGATCCAGTCGCGCAAGGTCGGCTGGCCGCCGGCCGTCGCAGGCGGTGCCGCCGCCGGTGCCGCCCCTGTCGGTTGGACCCGCACCGCTGGTGTTCGCAATAGCGGGCTGCGGCGCGCCCAAGCGGCGCGTCGCAGAATCGTCGGCGCCCAGCTCATCGCGTCGTCGCGTCCCGGCTCGCTGCCGGTTTGGCCTCGGCCGCGCCGACAATGCCTTCCGCGGCGACCGGCTCGCCCGGATCGCGGGTATCGACGGTGACGGTGACCGACAGCCCCGGCCGTAATAACCGGGCAAGAGGCCCCTCTCTGGGCAGGGCAATCCGAACCGGCACGCGCTGCACAATTTTGGTGAAATTACCGGTGGCGTTGTCGGGCGGCAACAGGCTGAATTCCGCGCCGCTCCCCGGGGCAAAGCTCTCGACCTTGCCGATCAGCGGATGATCGGGATAGGCATCAACTGCAACCTCGGCGCGCTGGCCCGGCCGCATGTGCGTCAGCTGGGTTTCCTTGAAATTGGCGGTGACGTAAACCCGCGGCAACGGCACCAGAGACAGAAGTTCGGTGCCGGCTTTGACATATTGTCCGACCTGCCCGGCACGATTACCGGCTACACCGGAGATCGGTGCGCGAATAACCGTGTTGTCCAAATCGTTTTTGGCGAGCCGCAGATTGGCGCGCGCCTGCTGCAGCCGGGCCTGTTCTTCTGCGCGCTGCGACTCGAGCACACCGTATTGGCTTTGCGCTGCGGCCAAGGCGGCGCGGTTCTTGCGCGCATCGGCGTCGGCTTTGCTGGCATCGGCCTTGGCCTGGTCGTAACGCTGGCGGCTGGCAAAGTCGGACGTCATCAGCGCGGCATAACGCTTATAGTCCTGCTGAGTGCGAACGAGATCGGCGTCCGCCGATTGCACCGCGGCCTGCGCCTGGGCGATCATTGCCTTTTGCAAATCGAGCCGGCTGACATAGGTTGCGACCGCTGCTTCCTCGGTCGCCACGGCCGCCTGCGCCTGCGCCATCTTGGCGGCAAAATCGCTGTCGTCGATGACAAACAGCACTTCGCCTTTTTTGACCGCCTGATTGTCCTCGACCCTGACCTCTTTGATGTAGCCCTCGATCTTGGGGCTGATCACCGATACGTGGCTGGCGACATAGGCGTCGTCGGTCGATTGCAGAAACCGCCAATCGGTCCACCAACGCCACCCGCCATAGCCGCTCGCAGTCAACGCCAGCAGCACCGCGGCGATCACGATCTTCGCGCGCATACTCTCCGAACTAAACCGTTCAGTTCATTGTTGCGCAGAAACTAAGCCGTTCCTAATAATTGTCAAGGCACGGTGTCAGATGGGAACGCATGGCGAGCATGACCGAACGCAGCGGGCGCGACGCGGCGCCAATCACCGGCAAAGCGGAGAGCATTCTCGCCGCAGCGAAACGAATGTTTCTCGAAAGCGGGTTCGGTGCCGTCAGCATGGACGCGATCGCCCGCGCGGCCGGCGTTTCCAAGGCGACGGTTTACGCCTATTTCGCCGGCAAGGATGAATTGTTCGGTGCGGTCATCGGGCGCGAATGCGAGCGCTATTTCGCCGAATTTTCGGCGGATGAACTCGATCCCGGCAAGCTTCGGGCGTCTTTGACTACGCTCGGCCGCCGGTTTCTCGACCTGCTGCTGTCGCCCGACGCGATTGCGTTGCATCGCCTGATTGTCGGCGAAGTGAGCCGCTTTCCGGCCCTCGGCGAGGTCTTCTGGCGCGCCGGCCCCGAGCGCAACCTTGCCCAGATCGAGGCGTTTCTGCGGGCCGCCGTCGCGGCTGGTGTGCTCGACATCGCCGATCCGCGCCTCGCCGCCGAACAGTTCACCGGTTTGGTGCGCGGCGAGGCCCAGCTGCGCCACCTGCTCCGTCTCGAAAACGGCGCCAATCAGGCTGAGATCGCCGCTCTCGTCGACGCTGCCGTCGAGACCTTCTTGCGGGCTTTTGCCCCGAGGCGAACAGGCGCTCATCGAAGCCAAGCGGCGTCAACGCGGGCTCTCCCTGAGTTGTCGCGCTTTTAAGGCCGCTAGCCCATTCTCCATAGGAGGGCGGCTGACGATTGAGGCCTGCGATCGGTGACCTTGTCCGGCAATTGCGCGGTGATCCCGACCCAGATGCGACTGGTGATCGTGACTTTTCTCGTCAGAGAGGCGCGCGGCGCACGGAGGATGCCGTCTCGACGACGCGGTGATTTGACGTTAAACGACGCTTGATCTAATCCGCCAGCGGATTGTCCTGTGGACAACTGCAAGAGGGGGAAGAATGTATGCCGGTGCGTTCGATCCTCGTCTATGTGACCAGCGATGCGGACAACGCTCTCGGCGAAAATGTCCTCAAACTCCCGTTGCTGCTGGCGCTGAGCACCAGCTTTCCATCGGCCAAGATCAGCTGGGTTCCAGGCACCAGCGGCGCGTTTTACTTTCGGAACGAGCTGGCGCCACTGGTCGACGGGCGAATCCATGAGTTCATCACCAACCTTGCCATTCCGGCCGATCCGCGCTCGTCGTTGCGCGCCCAGCATCCGATCTTAAATCGGCATTTCGACCTGATCATCGACACGCAACGCTATGTCGGGCGCACATTGTTTTTGCGCCAGATCTCGCATTGCCATTTCATCAGCGGAACATGGCGCTATTTCTTTTCCGATGCATGTCCGCCGCGGGGTCTGTCGCGGCGGCCGGCGCGGCTGACCGACAAGCTGCTGGGCCTAGCTGCCGCCGCGGCAAGACAGGAGATTCCAGTGCCCAACCCGATCCCGCTGCAACCGGTACTGCGCGCCGCCGCGGCGCAATTATTGCCCGCAGGCCCGACCTATATAGCACTGGCGCCCGGCGCCGGCGTTAAGCACACCGGCAAGTGCTGGCCTCTCGATCGCTTTATCGCTTTGGCACGGCAGCAGGTCGAGCGCGAACGCCTGCCGGTGTTTTTGATCGGCCCGGCGGAACGCGACTGGTTGGCACCGTTGCGCGCGGCGATACCCCAAGCGCTATTCCCCGAGCAGCGCGGCGGGGACGCAGTCGAAAGCGAAGTGCAGGGACCGAGCCTGGTGGCGGCCCTCGCCGAACGGGTCGCGGTGGCAGTCGCCAATTGTTCCGGCACCGGGCATTTGCTGGCGGCGGGCGGCGCACCAATGGTGTCATTGTATGGGCCGACCCGCCCGGAGAAATATGCACCGTTCGCTCGCGCTCTGATCTGCATCAAGGCGCAGGATTTTGGTTCTGAACGCGTTGAAGCCATTCCATTGGACGCTGTCTCCGCGGCGGTCGAGCGCCAGGTCGCGATCGGTCCTGCTTTGGCAGAAGTGACCAAAGGGCCGAAAAGATCTGCGCCGCTGTTGGCGCCGATCTCGGCTGGCGAACTCCTCGACAAGATCACGATCCTGTTGATCAAGACCGAGCGTATCGCCGACCCTGCAAAGCGTCGGAATGTCATGCAGGAACTCGCTTCGCTCACCGCACTACGCGAGCAAAACATTGCGCTGACCGGGGAAGTGGAGGCGTTGTACCAGGAGCTCGCGTCGATCAATCGTCAGCTGTGGGAAACCGAGGATCGGCTGCGCCAGTGCGAACGCGACAAGCGCTTTGACGACAATTTCATCGAACTGGCGCGTAGCGTATACCAGGCCAATGATCGCCGCGCGGCGATCAAGCGCCAGCTTAACGAATTCACGGGTTCGGCGTTGGTCGAGGAGAAATCGTATTTATGACGACGAGCATGCCGGTTTCGTCAAAACACATTGCTATGCCGCACCCGGTTGGGCCTTGCAGCATCGGGGGCGGCGGGTTGTGGGCAAGCCCGGCAGTGCATCGGCGCGGTGATGGACGACGCTGATGCAGGGCACGGTCTTGCCCGATCGGGCGCGCACCCTGCTCGACTTTTGGTTTGGACCACCGGGCGATCCCGACCGTGAGTGCCATCGCGAGATCTGGTTCAAGAGCACCGACGAATTCGATGCGGGGTTGCGCCGCGAATTTCTCGCCGATTATGAAGCAGCGGCCGCGGGGAGCCTGGGTGAATGGGAAGCCTCGGCCGAGGGCGCGCTCGCACTCGTGCTGATGCTCGATCAAGTGCCGCGCAATATCTTCCGCAGGACGCCGCGGGCCTATGCGACCGATGCGGCCGCGCGCGCCGCAGCCGACCGCGCACTCGCCCGCGGGTTCGACCTGATGGTGCCCCCAGCGTGGCGACTGTTCTTCTACATGCCGTTCCATCATAGCGAAAGCATCGCCGACCAGCGCCGCTCGGTCGCTTTAATGGCAACACTGCGGCGAAATCCGGACCGTCGCGGTTCCTTGCGTCGCTACGGGCGCCCCTACCTCGAGGTCATTGAGCGGTTTGGGCGCTTCCCGCACCGCAACGAGATTCTCGGCCGGCAATCGACGCCGGAAGAGGTCGCATTCCTTGCGGAGTGCAAGCGGCGCCGTGAGCAGTCATTGCAAGACGGCACTGGTCAAGACGACACTGGCGACCGGGCAATGTGAGCAGCACGCGGGGCGCTTGGCCGCGAACCGATCAAAGGAGAACAATCATGGCGATCACCAAGCTCAGCCTGGCTGCGGTCGAGTCTTTTGCCGACGGCCAGGAATTTGGCGAAGCCGGCCGCTATCTGCGCATTCACGGTGTTGCCGCGGGCGAACTCGATCCGACCGCTCCTCAGAACCGGGTCATCGCCGATCTCGACAAGGCGGTGCGAAACGCGCGCGGGCGTGTCGAATACGAAGTGGATTTGTTCATACTGCGGCCGGCCGATCCCGGTCGGGGAAGCGGAGTCCTGGTCTATGACGTGACCAATCGCGGCCGGAAAATAATCTTTAATCGGCTCGACGACGCCACTGCCGGCGCCGATACCAATAACCCCAAGAGAGCGCAGGATGTGGGTCTCGCCTTCACATTGAGGCGAGGTTACAGCCTTGTCTGGTCGGGATGGGATTCGGGCGCGCCGCGCGCCAATAACGGCATGACGGCGCGGCTGCCGGCAGCACTCGAGGACGGCAAGCCGATGGTGCGGCGCATCCGCGACGAGTTCCACATCAGCACCCGGGCGCTGGGTACGGGCGATGTTGTTCGCCTGAATTATTCCGCGATATCGACCGACTCGAACCGCGCGCGGCTGACCGTCCGCGACCGGGAAAGCGACAGCCGTACCGAGATCCCGGTGGACGCCTGGGAGTTTGTCGACGAGCGCACGATCCGACTCTTGCCGGCGGGCTCCAGATTTGCGCCATTTAAGATTTATGAGATCTGGTACGAGGCGATGGGATCCAATGTCATCGGCATCGGCTTTGCCGCAACCCGAGACCTTGTCTCGTTCCTGCGCTACCAGACTGCAGACGGCGAAGGCACGCGCAATCCTCTGATCTCAGAACTCGGTCGGGGCAAAGCTGCCGGCATCACGCATGCGCTGGCCTT
>JAFAOB010000049.1 GCA_019238055.1 Alphaproteobacteria bacterium | reverse complement strand
TTACGTGCAGATTTCGGTGACCGACACCGGTGAGGGGATGAGCGCAGAGACAAGGGCGCGCGCCTTTGATCCGTTCTTCACGACCAAAGGGGCTGGAAAAGGTACAGGCCTCGGTCTATCCCAGGTTTACGGTTTTACCGACCAGGTCGGGGCACTGCCCGAATTCACAGTGGGGTTGGGAAAGGGACGACGGTCACGATCTTGCTGCCGCGAGCGCAGACGGCCCTGGTACGCGATCCTGAGGAACCAAGCCAAAGCGATCTGCCGGCTGCAGCACCGCCAAGCATTCTGCTGGTCGATGATGATCATTCGGTGCGTTCTCTGACCGAGCAAATGCTCAGCGAGTTGGGGCACACGGTCGCGATGGCCGAGAACGGCCCGACCGCTCTGGCACTGTTGTCAACCTCCGCCGCGTTCGACCTGCTGCTGGTGGATTTTGCAATGCCGGTGATGAACGGGACACAAGTTGCGGCCGAAGCGGTCAAGCTCAGACCCCGGCTCTTTATTCTGTTCATGACCGGATATGCCGACACCAGCGTCCTCAGCTCCTGGACTGAATTGGGGTATCGTACAATCAACAAGCCGTTCAGTGCCGCCCAACTCGATCTGGCCATACGTCATACAGTTCGATTACGACCACAGGCCAGCAATATCGTCTCGTTGCCGCGAAACCGGAATTGAGATCTCCCAGAGCGTCCGAGTTCAACCGCGCTCGTGAGGTTTTTTATGATCAATCGGCAGCTGTCGGCGGTTGGGATAGCTGTCGGCGCGCCAGCGCCGCGGGCCGATCTGGCGCAGATCTGCTTCGGTTCCCCAGCGGTCCCAGCCCGGTCGTGCCGAGCGTGCGAACATTTCGAGATAGGGTCCCTCGCACAACGCCTCGATGCGCTTATAGGCCTCATCGGGCTTGCGGCTGTGCTCGCGGCGCGGCGAAACGATCAGCTTTCTTACATCAGCGCGGCGCCGTTTGGGATGGCCACGGGTCGCGAGCAAGCATAGCTCGGGGTTGGCACGCGTCCAAAAGCCGAGCCCTGTAAAAAAGCTCCGATCGTCGTAAATCGGCTCCGGCGCAGCCTTGTTCAGCTTCGCCCAATAGAAACCGACGGTCTTGTAGGTAAATCCCCAGGCTTGGATTACATCGAACGCAGTCGGCAGCAGCGGGTCGGTCGCCCACAGCAGCAGCACGCAATCATCCGCGGCCCAGTCGGCGACCGGCAATGCCTTGATGTCGGCGAGCGACATGCAGTCGTAATAAGCTTCCGCACTGCGCCCCTTGCCCTTGCGCGAGTAGGTAGCAAAGGTCCAGGGCGGATCGGCGTAGATCACGCGGTAACGGTTTGATGGCGGTTGGAAACCCATCCTATTCTTCCCCGGATCCAAGCAATGCCTCGAGAGAGACTTGGGAGTCCTCGACCGACGCCAGTAGCTCGCTAAGTCGGGATTTGAAATACTCGTTGACCTCCTCGATTGCTTCAGTCACAGGCGAGTCGAAATGGGCGTCGAGATCGTTACGCGTCAGGGCCCAAGGAGCACCTACGGAGCATTGGCCATAGTAAAAAATGATCCGTGCCTGCGCGTTGACCACAGGCAATTCTCGCAGTTCGCCGTACGATTTTATTAACATCTGCAAACATCTGAGATCGCGCAACATAGACCGCTTTTTACCAGAATCGTGATAGCCAAAGCCGCGCTTGCATTCATATGCACCAAGTCGCCGATCTCGTTCATCGAATACTAAAAAATCCACTTGCAATGTCCTGACGTAATCATCGCTGCCGTAACGCAGCGTGCTCCCCATTGCCGTGGCATCTGAATCGGCCAGCCTCTCCGCCGCAGCGGACACGCGGAACACCGGATCCTCCCAAACCCTCAGGTGTGACGCCTGTCCAAGAGCCGCAGCAAATGCGCGTTCGATAATTCCCCGTGGCGCTTGTAGGCCGAGCTCACGATGCTGGTGATGAGGCTGTAACGAACCTCAACTATCGGATCAATGCTAAATTGCTTTCGTGCGAGTCGCGAGATGGTTGCATCGACCTCAGCAAAAACGGGCGCCAGATAAGCCCTGCGAGGGCCACTTAAGGCGCTCTTTCCTGGCTGCATATCCCATGCTTTCCGAGGCACAATCAGCAAGTCACCGCCAAATTCCCTTGGCCGATCAGCGGTCGGCGTCGGGATCATCGGGGGTGTCGTCACTCTCAATGCGGTAATTGCCTTTGAGCCAGCGCCCGAGATCGATCTGCGCACAGCGCGCCGAGCAGAACGGCCGGTGCTTCGGGGTTGCGGGTTTGCCGCAGATTGGGCAGGGCCGGGTCGGCGGGATCGGCGAATCGTCCATCGCATCCCCCGATATAATTACAGCGGCTCGATTTGGAACCGGTCGTGGTCGCGGCCCAGATCGGTGACAATTATGAGAGAGCGGCCGAGACGTTGTTCGACTTCGCGCAATGCGGCAGCGGCTTCGCCGGCCAGCGCTGCAGCGATCTCCGGCGCCACGCTTAGGCGCCAAGCATGCCCCGGTTCTGCTCGCGCGGCACGCCGCACTGCGCGCAACGCTTCATATGCAACTGTGGCCGCGGTTTTGACAAAGGCGCCCGGGGCCGCTTCAAGCAGTGCGTCGGCGAGCGGGCGGGTGCGGCGTCGGCGCACGACTTCCAAATGGCCAAGCCGGGTCCAACCGAGGATTTGCGGCTGCAGCCTGTCTTGCGCGAGACAGCGGGCGAGGGTGGCGCGCACGCGCTCGCGCGCCCTGCGGTCGTCGAGGCCGACAAAATCGATGACGATGCCGCCTGCAAAATTGCGCAGCCGAATATGGCGGGCAATCGCAGCGGCCGCAGCGAGGTTGACTGCGATGGCGGTCCGCTCCGGTGAGCCGCCTTCGGGTGTGCCGCTGTCGACATCGATCAGCACCCCGACTCGGCTAGGTTCGAAATGAATCGATCCGCAGCCTGGCAGCGTAATTGTTGTCGACAGCGCCTCTTCGAATAGCGCATCGAGGTCGAACGGCCACTCGCTTTCCGGCAAATGAGTAATTGTGGAGCTTGGAAAGGCCGCGCGGATTTCGGGGATCGAGCCCGGTTCGTCGACCAATATGCGATCGACCGCCGGGAATACACCCGCCAATGCGGCGGCAAAGCTCGGCGCCGGAAACAGTCGCTGCGGCGGATCGTGCCGATCGGCAGTTGCAATATCGGCTTGTTCCGCGATGGCAGTGGTCAGCTGCGCCGCCTTGCCGCCCTGCGCTTCGCGGCGGATCTGCACGACCACACGCTCGCCCTCGGCGAGTCGGCGGCCGCGCGGAAGGATCTGGCTTTGCGGCAAAAAGGCGGGTCGGGTGCCGCCGATATCGACCTGAGCGGCGCCGAGCGCCGGCAACAAACGCACGACGCGGCCGAGATGTATGCTGCCAGCCTCGACGCCGTCGCCACGCTCGACTCGCAATTCGACGGGCTCGCCGTCTTCGACGAGAGCCGCCCGCCATTCGCCGGGACCCGCGGCAATTACGAGTTCGCGGGGCATGGCGGACGATAGCCGCGGCCCGCGAGCAGCTGCACCGTCTCGAACAGCGGCAATCCGACAACATTCGAATACGACCCGGAAATAAACCGGATCAGCGCCGCGGCGCGGCCCTGGATGGCGTAGCCGCCGGCCTTCTCGTACCACTCGCGGCTTTTCAAATAACGGGTAATTTCCTCTCTGCTGAGGCGCTTGAACGCTACCCTAGTATCGACCCGGCGCACCACCATGCGGCCATCGGGACCGACCAATGCAATGCCCGAATGAACCCGATGACGGCGCCCCGATAACAATTCGAGGCAGCGGCGCGCGGTATCCTCGTCTGTTGGTTTTGGCAAAATGCGCCGGCCGCAAGCAACCACCGTATCGGCAGCGAGCACAAAGGCACCGGCATGGCGCGGCATGACCCGCTGCGCCTTTTCGCGCGCGAGCCGCAATGCATTGGCCGGCGGTAATTCGTTGCGCAATGGCGTCTCGTCGATATCGGCTGGATCGACCCGGTCGGGTACGATGCCGATCTGCCGCAGCAGCTCGATCCGTCGCGGTGAAGCCGAGGCCAGCACCAAGAGCGGCGCTGTCACGACTTGATCACCCACGCAAATGCAACACGCAGATCAACGTGAACAGGCGTCGGGCGGTTGCATGGTCGATCAAGACTTTGTCGGCGAGGCGCTCCATCAGTAATTGTGAGCCCTCGTCGTGCAGTCCGCGCCGGCCCATGTCGATGGCTTCGACCTGCCCCAGTCGACCGCTGTGCACCGCCTGGTAATAGCTTTCGCAAACGATGAAGTAGTCCTTGACGATTCGGCGAAATGGGGCGAGCGGCAGCACGATCACTTCGTGCGAACTGTCCGCGGTCGAACAGATACCGAGATTAAGCCGGTTTTCTTCGATCGCGAGATGAACATGAAACGGACCGCGGTGCCCGGAAGCTGGAGCGAATGAATTGTCCTTCAACAAATCGGTGATCGCCATCGTCCGTTCGTGCTCGATGTCGGCGTTGCGGCGAACGACCGTATGCTCGTCGAGGGTGATGGCGGCGATGCGCTGGTCGGCTGCGGCGATGCGGTCGCGTTCGGCCATCCCGATCGGCTCAGTCCGAGTTGCGCCGGTCGAGCCGAATCGACAGGGAAAGTGCGTGGGCGTCGAGCCCCTCGGCCTCAGCCAGCCGGATCGCCGCCGGCGCTAAGGCCGCAAGGCTCGCCTCCTCGCAGCGCACCAGCGATGTTCGCTTCATAAAATCGAGAACGCCGAGGCCGGAAGCGAAACGCGCGCTGCGTGCGGTCGGCAACACGTGGTTGGGCCCGGCGATGTAATCGCCGATCGCCTCGGGTGCCCAACGGCCGAGAAAGATCGCCCCGGCATGGCGCACCTCAGCAGCGAGCGCGTCGGCCTCTTCGACCGCCAATTCGAGATGCTCAGGAGCGATGCGGTTGATCAATGCAGGCGCCTCCTCCCAATCGCCGACAATCAGGACGGCGCCGTTTGCCGCCCAGCTCGCGCGCGCGATATTAGTGCGCGGCAGGCGTCTCAATTGACCTTCGACCGCGGTCGCGACCGCAGTGGCGAAACCAGCATCGTTGGTCATCAGGATCGCCTGCGCAGCACCATCATGCTCGGCCTGCGACAACAGGTCGGCGGCGATCCATTCCGGGTTATTAGCGGCGTCGGCGACAACCAGGATCTCTGAGGGGCCGGCGATCATATCGATCCCGACTTGGCCAAAGACGCGCCGTTTGGCCGCCGCGACATAGGCGTTGCCCGGTCCGACGATTTTGTCGACAGGCGAGATCGTGGCGGTGCCGTAGGCGAGCGCCGCGACGGCCTGCGCCCCACCAATGCGATAGATCTCGTCGATGCCGAGCATGTTTGCGGCCGCGAGAACCAATGGGTTCAGTACCCCGCCCGGCGTCGGCACGGTCATCACCAACCGTGCCACCCCCGCCACCTTGGCCGGGATCGCGTTCATCAGCACCGAAGAGGGATAAGCGGCAGTGCCGCCCGGAACATAGAGCCCGACAGCATCGATTGGGCGCCAACGCGCGGCAAGCCGCACGCCTAATGCATCGACATAGCCGATCTCGGCCGGCAATTGCCGGCGATGAAAGCTCTCGATGCGCTCGGCCGCGAGCTGGAGTGCGGCGACCGCATCAGCCGGCGCGGCTGCGGCACCCTCGGCAATTTCGCGGCGGGTCAACCGTAGCGGGCAGCGGTCGAGATCGACCGCGTCAAAGCGCTTCGTGTATTCAAACAATGCATCGTCGCCGCGTGCCGCGACATCCTCGATGATCTCCGCCACCACCGCATCGACATTGGACGCCACCTCGCGCTTGGCGTCGATGAACCGGCCAAACGCCGCCTCAAACCCGGGCTCGCGGGTGGCCAGCGTGAGCGGCATCAGTTTTTCTCCTCGACCGCAACGCGGAAGCGTTCTATCCAGCCCCCGACCTCCTCGGGCCGGGTCTTCAATGCCGGTCGGTTGACAATCAGGCGCGAGCTGACATCGGCGATGCGTTCGATTTCGACAAGCCCATTTGCCTTCAGCGTGGTCCCGGTCTGCACCAGATCGACGATATGCCGACACAAACCAAGACACGGCGCCAGCTCGATAGCGCCATTGAGCTTGATGCATTCGGCCTGGATACCGCGCGCGGCGAAATGGCGGCGGGTAATTTCCGGGTATTTGGTCGCAACCCGGATATGACTGGGCCGCCTATCGTCGTAGCGTGCCGCCCAGTCGGCAGGCGCCGCGACCGCAATCCGGCAATGGCCGATACCGAGGTCAAGCGGCGCATAAATCTCCGAGTAGTTGAACTCCATCAATACGTCGTTGCCAGCAACACCGAGCTGGGCCGCGCCGAAGGCGACAAAGGTCGCGGCGTCGAAGCTGCGCACCCGGATGATGTCGAGACCGGGCTCGCTTGTCGAAAACCGCAGCCGCCGCGAATCGGGATCCTCAAAGGCCGGCTCGGGCTCGATGCCAATGCGGCGCAACAGCGGCATAACCTCGGTCAGGATACGGCCGTTCGGCAAGGCCATGATCAGGCGATCTTCGGTGGCGCGGGTCATTGCCCACCATCCGGATCATGCCGCGGGCGCCATGGGGTGGGCCAGGGTTCTCCGAGGTCTCTGGCGCGGCACAGGATCTGGGACACATCGAGGCGGATCGCGGCGTCGCCGGCGAATTCGAGCAAGACCGTCTGGCCGCCATTGGCGTTGCCTGCGGTGCGGATTGCCAACAGACAGAGGATCCGATCCTCGTCGGCGCGGCGAAAACCGCGATATGAAACGCCGTCGACTGCGCCAAAGGTCACCGCACACAGCACCCGCTGATGACCTTCTTCGCCAGGCAGCGGGCGCAGACCGGTCTCCCAGCGGAAGCGGTTGGCGACAAAAATGAAGCTGCGCTCGCCGGCGAGATAACCGAGATCGCGCACCGCGACCAGCGCGTCCTGCAGACAGGCCGATAACACCGCAAGGTCGTCGGCGTCCTCGGCCCGCAGCTTTAGCGCCGGGTAGTCGTCAGGCGCCATCGCGCAGTCTCTCGATGCGTGCCCCGCAGGCGGAGAGTTTGTCTTCGAGCCGCTCGTAACCGCGATCGAGGTGATAAACACGATTGATAACCGTCTCGCCTTCGGCAACGAGCCCAGCAATGACGAGCGATACCGAAGCGCGTAAATCGGTCGCCATGACCGGCGCGCCGGTCAGCCGGGGCACCCCGCGCACCATCGCCGAGGCGCCATGCACGTTGATATTCGCGCCCATTCGCGCAAGCTCTGGCACGTGCATAAAGCGGTTTTCAAAAACGGTTTCGGTGATCATCGAGGCGCCCTGCGCGGTCGTCATCAGCGCCATAAACTGCGCCTGCAGATCGGTCGGATATCCGGGATAGGGTTCGGTCATGACATCGACCCCATCGAGATGGTCGCCGCGGCGCCGCACCACGACTCCATCCTCGGTAGCCGTTATCTCGACCCCGGCCTCGGCGAGAACGCGCACCAACCCCGTGACAAAATCGCTCCGCGTATGGGTCAGCCGAACCTCACCGGCGGTCGCCGCCGCCGCCATGATATAGGTCCCGGTCTCGATTCGATCGGGGATGATTCGATGGGTGGCGCCGTGCAAACCCTCGATCCCGACAACCCTCAGGCGGTCGCTACCGATACCGCTGATTTGAGCGCCCATCGCCACAAGGCAATGCGCGAGATCGGTGATTTCAGGCTCGCGCGCGGCATTGACCAGCAGCGTCTCGCCTTTCGCCAGGGTCGCCGCCATTAATAAATGTTCGGTTGCGCCGACCGAGACCGATGGGAACAAAATTTCGGCGCCGCGCAGTCCTTTTGGTGCGCGCGCTTCGACATAGCCGCCGGCCAATTCGATCTCTGCCCCGAGCTGGCGCAACCCGCTGATGTGTAAGTCGATCGGTCGTGTACCGATGGCACAACCACCCGGCAGCGAGACGCGCGCCCGGCCGCAACGCGCGACCAGTGGTCCCAGTACCAAGACTGACGCCCGCATCTTGCGCACAAGGTCATAGGGGGCGGTAATCGAGGTAATGTGCGCGGCCGACAACTCTACCCGGTGTCCGCCGGCCGAACTCGCTTCTCCCATCGAAATCGCCGCCCCATGCTGCACGAGGAGGTTCGACATCGTTGCGACGTCAGCAAGATCGGGAACGTTCTCGAGCGTCAGTGTTTCCGGGGTCAACAGGCTTGCTGTCATTAGCGGCAGTGCAGCGTTTTTGGCGCCGCCGATGGCGATAACCCCTTCCAATGGCACGCCGCCTTTGATGCGAATCCTGTCCATTGCTCCGGTTTCCCGCGCCGCGCGCCATTAACGGCGGCTGCGGGCCCTCATCGCTCTCAATCAGCGATAGTCCCGCAGCCGTCGATGCTTTTATCGGAGAGCGGTCGGCCGCTCAAGGTCGTGGCGGGTCCGGGGCTGCCCTCTGCGGTAATTGCCTGGGCCCGCGCCTGCTCCTTGCGCCGCCTTAGATTTGCGCGCAGTGCCTGGGCAAGCCGTTCTTCGCGCGTGGTACGTTGGGCCTCTTTGCGGGTTGAGCGATCGGGGTATTGTTTCATGTGGCGATGCAACAAAAGTGCGGCACCGCTGTCAAGCGCTGGCTTAAGCTTCGACGCGCAGGCTCATATAGGCCGATAGGATGACTGCCACCGCGCGTTTGGCGGCGTATTCCGGGGATTGCTCGGGGTGAACCGCGCGCCATGCGGCAACACCGGCGCGGTAACACTCGACCGAGGAACGGCCTTGCGCGCGCGCTTTCGCAAAGGCCTTCAGCGCTGCTTCGCCGGCCGCCGTATTCGCCAGATCGAGGGGTGAAGAAGAACCTTGCATTTGCCTGTTACCTCGCGCAAACCGCCCGCCCATTAGTGCTTTGCCAACGCTGGCACGGAGGACGCGTTCCGCCTTGCGCCGCCCCGCCTTGCCAGCCAAAGGACCGTCGTGTATCTGTTCGTGGTGCGCACGACAAAGGCTCGCTGCCCGGCGCTGCCGTAGCTCAGTGGTAGAGCACTCCCTTGGTAAGGGAGAGGTCGAAAGTTCAATCCTTTCCGGCAGCACCATCCTTAAGAGCCAATCCCAATTACCTCTTGGGCGGCGGCGAAGGTTTGCGCGGATGCGGCGACCGGCGGCCGCGCTCTTTCGGCCCAACTTTCGCAGGGGTGATAGACTCCGCGGTGAGGGCCTCGAACAGGGTCTGCAGCAGGGCGAGGTCAGCGGGGCCGGGCGGTGCGCTCGCCCGCAGGCGGTCGCCGTAGAGCGTGGCCGCGAGCGAGTGGCGGAACGGCAAGGGCCCGCCGCGCGCTTTGGCCTCCAGGCAGAAGTCGAGGGTCTCTTGGTCGGGCTCGACGATGATGCCAAAGCCGGCGTGGAACGGCCCCGCGTCGAACAGGCGCATGCCGAGGATGGCGCCCTCGGGCGCGGACGCCTCCAGCGCTTCGTCCACGAGCCACAGGCGCCGGTCCCCCTCCAGCAGGTCCTCCAGCCAGAGCCCGGCCGCCTCGTGCCGCCCGCTCACGCGGAACAGGGAAAACCAGGCCCCGACCATGCGCTCGGCCAGGGCACGATCGGCCGCGCCAAGCCGCTCGCCCCGCGCGGCGAGAAAGCGGTCGAAGGCGCGCCGGCCACGCTGGTTCGGCTCAAAGAGCGCGACATCGACCAGCATCTCGATGGTGTCCTCGTCCTCCAGGTCCTCCGCCTCGGCCCAGGGCGCGACCTGCTTGACAGCCCGGTTTAGGTCGGCGCGGCCGCACGCCTGCGTTGCCTCCCGAAGCACGCGCCGGATGCCGGCCCGGATCGGGCGGTATCGGGTCAGAACCTCGGCGCGGGTCATCATCGTTGCGCTCCCGGGTCGGCCCCTCCCCGCAGGCAGATCAGGGCACGGGTGAGATAGAGGAAGGCCGCGTGATTGGAATCAAAATCATTGCCGCAGCGACGATCGCCATTCTTGGTATCTTGTTGAGGGACCATTCGGCAGCGCCGTGAGGCGAGCCTCCTTGGAGGAGAGATATGAAATTTCTGACTGACGAACAACTAGCCGAATTGTTGCCGGCCGAAATCGCGTCCTTCGCGTCGCCGGTGCCGACCCAGATCGTGTCGAGCGACGAATATTTGCCGGTGCCGCAGACCGAAAAGCAGCGCCAAGTCGAAGCTCGGCTGAAGGAAATGAGCGATGGATTGGCGCGCCGGCAGGGTCTGTCGCGCCGCCGCTTTTTTGAGACAGCCGCGGGTATGACTGCCTCCTTTGTCGCGCTCAATGAGGTGTTTGGTCACCTCTTCGACGCGAGCCCGGCCGAGGCGGCGACCCCTGAGATGGCGAACGGGCGGGCGAATGCGCTATCCGGTCAGTTCATCATTGATGGCCATACCCATTTTCTGCGCGACGACACGCGCCTTTTGGGCTTTGTCAAAATGCGCGCTGCTGTCGGCAGGACCGGCTGGAACAAGGAATTGTCGGGCA
Source organism: Alphaproteobacteria bacterium (assembly GCA_019238055.1). Classification (GTDB taxonomy): domain Bacteria; phylum Pseudomonadota; class Alphaproteobacteria; order ATCC43930; family CGMCC-115725; genus AP-15. The sequence continues at coordinate 2,597 of JAFAOB010000049.1, read as the reverse complement.
AGGAACAGACCATCGATGACCTCAAATACGGCAATTATATCAAAGAAATATACATGGATAGCGACACCAAGGTGGCACTGTTGTCGAACTCGCCGTCTGATGTGCCGCAGGATTGGTTCATCCCACAGGCCCAGGTGTTCGCGACCCGCGAAAAGGTCAACAAGGAGGCGGGCTCACGGCGGATGATGGCGCATTTCACGATCACCCCCGGTCAGCCCGGCTGGCTCGAGCAGATCGACCAGGCGATCGAGATCTACAAGCCCGATTCTTGGAAGGGTTACACCGTCGGCGACAACACCCACAAGGAATTGGCGCATTGGCCGTGGCACGCTGACGACGAAAAGCTGATGTACCCGTTTTATGATAAGGCGGCGAAATCGGGCATCAAAAACGTCTGTATCCACAAAGGCTTGTTCGCGCCTGGTGTTGAAAAGCAATTCCCGCGGCTGCGCCCCTACGCCGATGTCAGCGATATCGGCAAGGCCGCCAAGGACTGGCCGCAGCTCAATTTCATCATCTACCACTCGGCCTATCGCTGGGTTGGCGGCAATCCTGCAGATGGAATGGCTGAGTTCGATCAGACCGGCCGCAGCTCATGGACCAGCGATCTGGCCGAAATCCCTGAGAAATACGGTGTCACCAATGTCTACGGCGATGTCGGCCAGCTCTTTGCCTGGACTGCGGTCGCCGAGCCGCGCCTTGCCGCGGCATTGATGGGCATGCTGATCAAGGGGCTTGGTCCTGATCATGTTGTGTGGGGCACCGACGCGGTGTGGACCGGCGCGCCGCAATGGCAGATCGAGGGACTGCGCCGCCTCGAAATTCCCGAGGACATGCAAAAGAAATATGGCTTTAAGCCATTGGGGTCAGCTGACGGCCCGCTCAAGTCGGGCATCTTCGCCGGCAACACCGCGCGGCTCTACAATTTCAACCCGCAGCACGCCGAACGGGCGCTGCCCGACCGATTCGCGGAACTCAAGGCCGATTACCTTAAAAATGGCGGCGCCCGGAGCAATCTGCGCTACGGGTATATCCGCAATTCCGGTTGAGCCGACGGCCGGAACCGTAAAATCAGAACCCGAGAGCGGGCAATCCGTGATGCTACGGATTGGTTCGAAATTGGCTTTTGTTTCGATTGTCAATTGATGTAACGTCCAAGCAATGGCAATATATGCGGCCGTTCTCGTTCTCGGACGGGTCAGCAGTCGGGCTCTTTCGGTCTTCAGAGCCCGGCGCGATGTTACCATTGGGTATCCCGATTTCGTCACTGGCGTGAAAAATCGGCGTCCCGGGCAAAGTGAACAGCAACATCGCCCCGACCCGCACCTGTTCTATTCCATTTTGCTGGCGATCCGCGGTTTGTCGTGGCCGCCCAGACGGGCCAAGCATCATCCGGTATCGAATTGAGGTATTGGTCAATCGCGGCAGCAAGCGACGCCACGTCCCAACTCGTATCGCACAAAATGAAATTCAGTGGCAGGTGAAAGCGAGGTCGGTCATTGTCATAAAACTGGCCGATGCGATCGACCCCGCCCTGAACCTCGCCAAGGACCAGTCGGTCGGGGAATTCGTCGACAACGGCGCGCATGTCTTCGATGTAGGCCATGGTTTCGGGGCGCGCATCAGTGAATATGCGTCTGAGTCTTTCGGGCGGCGGTATGTTTTCGTCGAAATCGGGATTGGGCGGGTCGTCCCGCAATAGGGTATCTTCGGCAAGCACCGCGCTCGCATCGATGCGAAAGCCATCGACCCCGCGCCGCAGCCAAAACCGCAGCACGTCGGCAAAGGCGCTGCGCACTGCGGGATTATGCCAATTGAGATCGGGCTGCTCGCGCAGGAACGCGTGATAGTAATATTGGCTAGTGGCTTCGTCCCATTCCCAGGCGCTTCCGCCGAAACGGCTGAGCCAATTATTGGGCGGCCCGCCATCTGGGCCGGGATCAGCCCAAACGTACCAGTCGCGCTTTGGATCTTGCCGCGAGGACCGGCTTGCAATGAACCACGGATGCTGGTCCGAAGTATGGTTGGGCACCAGATCGAGGACCAGCCGAATCCCGCGCTCATGCAATGCAGCAACCAGCCGATCAAAGTCGTCGAGCGTCCCAAACAGCGGATCGATGCCGGTGTAACTCGAAATATCATAGCCGAAGTCCAGCATTGGCGAGCGGTAGACCGGCGACAGCTACACCGCATCGACCCCGAGCCATGAAAGGTGGTCGATCCGTGCAAGAATGCCTGGAAGATCATCGATCCCGTTGCCATCGGTATCCTGAAACGAGCGTGGGCTGATCTGATAAATCGTGCAATGTTTCCACCACTCAACCGGCCCAAGATTCTGCTGCTTCGCCATGGCGTACCATGTACTTCTGACAGGGCTAAGAACCTATCTCACTAGGCAATACCACGTCCGATCCCCATCTATTGGGGATGCAACAGAAGGATGGGAAGCCGCCGCGAAAGCCGATCGGTGATGACGGCTGGCGGCTGCCGGATGCGTTATGGACGGAGATGGAACCGCTGCTGCCACCGCGGCCAAAACACCCGCTGGGCTGTCACAACCCGCGAGTGCCAGACCGCGCGGCGATGGACGCCATCTT
>JAFAOB010000044.1 GCA_019238055.1 Alphaproteobacteria bacterium | reverse complement strand
GCGCCCCTCCCCGCCTCACCATCGGCGCGGAGCAGCACATTCGAGAGAATCGGGATCGTGTTGCGCCGTTCGACCACGCTTTGCACGTGGCCCAGGGCCTTCAAAAGAGCGGCTCGTTCGATCGTGAGTTTCATGCTTGCGGCCTGGTTGACGGGGCTAACGACGCCGGCCGCGCGGAGCCGGCGCTCCCGTCACACCAAGCTTCGGCGCCAATGGACGGGATATCATCGTATCATATTATGAGGAGATACGTCTCAGCCTCTTGTTCGCCGCTGGTCGCACGCGCTCAGGATTTTGCGCTCGCGTCAGCCCTGGAGTGTTCGGCACAACAGTTCGATGTCTTCGGCTAGAATCGGATCGCTATTCTTCAACTCCTCGATGCGGCGCACCGCATGCATGACCGTGGTATGGTCCCGACCGCCAAATTTACGCCCGATCTCCGGCAGCGATCGGCTCGTCAATTGTTTTGAGAGATACATTGCAACCTGGCGCGGCCGGGCGAAGGTTCGAGCGCGTCGAGCGGAGGTCATTTCTGCGAACCGCACATTGAAATGCTCGGCCACCCGCCGCTGGATTTCGTCAATCGTCACCCGCCGCTCGCGCGTGCGCAGCAGATCGTGCAATTCCTCTTGCGCGCTTTCGAGCGTAATCTCGCGTCCGACAAGCTGCATATTGGCGACGAGGCGATTGAGCGCACCTTCGAGCTCGCGCACATTTGAGGTGATACGGTGGGCGAGCAGTTCTAGGACTTTTCTCGGGATATGCATGTTCGCCTGCTCGGCCTTCGACTGCAAGATGCCGAGGCGCAGCTCATAGGTCGTCGGATGCAGGTCGGCGACCAGCCCCCACCCTAACCGCGAACGCATGCGTTCTTCGAGCCCTTCGAGATCGGACGGCGATTTGTCGGCGGAAATGACGATCTGCCTATTCTGATCGACCAGCGCGTTGAACGTGTGGAAAAACTCTTCCTGCGTTGATTCCTTTCCGCTGATGAATTGGACATCGTCGACCATCAGTAAGTCGACAGAACGAAACTCCTCCTTGAAGTCCATTGTCGATTTGAACCGGAGAGCCCGGATGAATTGATGCATGAATTTTTCTGCCGAGAGATAGATCACTTTTCGCGCACAGGCGTTCTTGTGAACGTGCCAGGCAATCGCATGCATCAGGTGAGTTTTGCCGAGACCGACGCCGCCATAAAGGAAAAGCGGATTGAACGGAACCATCCGCACCGGGGCAGAGCATGCCTCGGCAACGCGACGGGCCGCCGCGTGAGCCAATTCGTTGGGCTTGCCGACAACGAAATTTTCAAAGGTGAAGCGCGGATCGAGGCCGGAAGGCTGTGGCCGCTCCTCATCGCTATCAACCCCCGAGGCGGGTTCGAAGCCCAGCGCCGGTGGCGGCTGAGACAATTCGATCCGACCTTCGTCCGCAGCCGCTGCGGGAGATGGGGACTCGCGGGTGGTCGGTGCGACAACAACCGATATCCGCTTGACTTGCCTGTTCTCAGCCCGCCAAAGCGCAAGAATTCGATCAGCGTAGTGCGAGGCGATCCAATCACGGTAAAGGCGGGCCGGAGTGGCAATCACCGCCTCGCCGCCTTCGATCCGCTGCAGATTGATAGATGCGAGCCAACTGCGATAGGCGACATCGCCGATCTCTTGCTTCAGTTGTCCGATCACTCGGCCCCATTGTCCTTCCGGGGTACTCGCCGCGGTTTCGCCAGGATTTTCTTGAGCTGCTTCTGCCACCACCACATCCCCCCGATTAGGAAAAGCGGCGCCGCCGGATCAGCACCGGTCTAATCGACATTTGAATCTAGTGAATAATGGTCAGCCTTTTGCAAATTATGGCGGTTAAATCTGCTCACCTAAACCTATGAATACTATAATTTAATTCGCTAAGGCGAAAGATGCTTGCCCCCGACTGTCATTTAGGGGCGCCAATTGGGTCACAGCGGCGCCATGCACAAATAGTAACTTACTCCTTGAAGCGCTGGCAACGAGGCTGAAAAGAGAACACCTAAAGTTTTTTAGGATGACGAATTGACGTTGATTTGGTTAAAAAGGTGGCGCAGGATTGACAGTGCGATGCCCGTGAGCCAGGCGCGCCGCGGCATGGATTTGAGCCACTCTCTCAATGAGGGGCCGGGCCGCTGCTGAAGGATAGCCTGTCAGAGACGGTGGCTAGAGCGCGTTGATGCGCAATGCGAGCCGCGACAGCTTGCGGGATGCCGTATTTTTATGCATCACGCCCTTGGTAATCGCCCGATGCAATTCGGGCTGAGCCTGTTGAAATGCCGACTGTGCCGCAGCCTTGTCACCGCTGACAATCGCCGCTTCGACTTTCTTGACAAAGGTGCGCACGCGGCTCATGCGCGACCGGTTGATCGCCGTACGCTTCTCGGTCTGGTGGATGCGTTTCTCTGCCGATTCGTGATTGGCCATATCTGCAAGCCGATTTCGCAGGAACGGAACCTCACCGCCTATCTACGGAGTGTGATGGCGTCAGTCAATAACACCCCACCCGAGCTCGGTCATTCGCATAGCTTGGTCGCAAAGTTAATATCGGCATCTCCCGCTCCGAGCGGGATCTGGTCAGGGCTAGACACCGGCAACTCGGCTGCCAGCAGCAAACAAATGCTCGCTGTCGGTGGGCGATCGAGATATCGTGTGCCGCGGCTTGTCAGCCGAGCAACAAACGCGATGAGCGCGATAACCGACAGGAGATCGACTATGGCCTATGGCGTGCAGCACGTGCATCTGAAGACCCGCGATCCGAAGCAAACGATGCAGTTCTATGTCGACAATTTCGGCGCTACGTTGAAAGCTGAAATTCCCGGCCGCGGCTTCCGTCTCGACCTGCATGGGCTGCAGCTCAACATCACGACCTTGATCGCCAGCCAAAATCACGAGCAGCATTACGGCATCGAACATATCGCCGTTGATACCGATGACTATGACGGGACACTCGCTCGCATGCGCCAAAACGGTGTCAAGATCCTCGAAGAAATGCCGCCCAATAACGGCCGGCGGGTGTGCTTTGTCGAGGCGCCTGACGGCGCGCAGATGGAACTGATCGAAAAAGTTTGACGCTTTCGATTTCGCAACTCTGAGCGGCGGCGAAAATGGCCTTGAAGGATCAAATCGCTCTCGGTGTGTCGCTGCCTCACCGTTCGCCCGAGCCGATCAGCCCGGCTGACATACGCAGTGTAGCACAGCGCGCCGAGGCGCTTGGATTTCGTGATCTGTGGGTGACCGAAAATACCCTCGATCACGTGTTCTGCTTTGACCCGGTCGCGATACTGACCTATGCCGCCGCGGTCACAACGACGATCCGTCTCGGCGTATCGGTCGTCGTGCTGCCGGCCCATCATCCCGCCCATGTCGCCCATCAATGGGCCTCGCTCGATCATCTGAGCGGTGGGCGCGCGGTCCTCGGGGTCGGGCTCGGCCGCGAACACCATTACGCGCAGTTCGAAATCCCTCGCGAACGCCGGGTGCGGCGCTTTCGCGAAGGCGTCGAGCTGATCCGGGCATTGTGGAACGAGCCGCGCGTCGACTATCGGGGTGAGATCTATCGTCTCGAAGGCGGGACAATGGCGCCAAAGCCGGTGCAAAAGCCGAGTTTGCCGATCTGGTTCGGTGTCGGCCATCCCAATGCGATACGGCGCGCCGGGGCTCTCGCCGATGGCTGGATGGGCTCCGGCGGGTCGACGATTGCCGCCTTCAGAGAATCCGTGCCGATACTGCACGCGGCCTTGGAGAAGGCCGGGCGTGATCCGGCAAAGTTCCCGATCTCGAAGCGGCTGTTCATGGCGGTCGACGACCGCCCGGACGCCGCCCGCGCGCAGCTCAACCGCTGGTTCACCGAGGTTTACCACAATCCCGCCGGAACCGACGCGTCTGGCATCCACGGCACCCCGGAATTGGTCTGTGAACGGCTCGAAGAGCTCGTGGCAATGGGCGCCAGCCACCTGCTGTTGAACCCGGTCTCGCGCTATGTCGAGCAGGTCGAGGTGCTCGCTGCGGTCACTGGATTAGATTGAGCGTGCGTTTGATAGGGGCATCCGCGATGTCGTCACTGCATCCCGATCCGATCAAGCAACAGGTCGCCGCCCACTGGGACCGGCGGGCGGCTCATTTCGACGAGGATTTCGGCCATAGCATCCGTACCGCCGCTGAGCGCACGGCATGGGACCGGATCTTTCGTCTGGTCCTGCCTTCGTCGCGCTCGATCGACGCTCTCGACGCCGGTTGTGGCACCGGATTTCTGAGCCTTGAGCTCGCTGGGCGCGGGTATCGTGTGACCGGGGTCGATTTCGCGCCATCGATGATCGCGCGCGCCGAAAGCAAGGCCGCCGAGCGCGGGCTTGCGGTGCATTTTGAACGAGCTGATGCCGAGCAGTTACCCTATCCGCCGGCGAGCTTCGACCTGGTGATCAGCCGGCATGTCCTGTGGACCCTGCCGCACCCGGAAGCGGCGATCAACGAATGGATCCGCATTTTGCGACCCGGGGGACGGCTTGTCGTCGTCGACGGCGCCGTGCTGGACGGCAGCGATCGCAGACCAACACAGCCCGGCGGCCAAGAAAATGCTCGCACCAGCCCCGAATATGCCGGGGTTGGGGACCAACTGCCATTTCTGGGCGGGCGTCCGCGCGAAGAGATCGAGGCGTTACTGCGCCGGCACGGCCTCGTCGGCGTGGCGAGCGATCCGTTGGCCGACCTTGTCGAAGCCCAGATGCAACGGATGATTCAAGAGGGTCTGGAGCCGATGCGGCGCAACCGCTATGTCGTTTGGGGCGACAAGGCCGGCTGAGCAGCAGAATTGCGCGAGGCTCGAATGCAGCAGGGCCGCGGCGACATGGGGAGCCACAAGCACGGGGTCTCGGGCCACCCCTCGCAAAGTCCACGCCTGCGCCTTGCCAAAAAGCTCGCGGCCGAGCGCGGCGAATACGATAGCAGCCGAGCAAAGCGCTACCCGCTTCGCCCTTCATTCGCCAGCGTCCATGAGGCGTTCGCCGCCCGGCGAACGCCGCCCCGCAGCTGAGTTCGCCGCGGCCTTCATCAGCGATTGCGGAACGTGGGCTTGCGCTTTTCGATAAAGGCGGCCATCCCCTCTTTGCGGTCTTGAGTGGCAAAGGTCGCGTGAAACACACGGCGCTCGAAACGCACACCTTCCGCCAGCGTCGTTTCATAGGCGCGGTTGACCGCTTCCTTGACCATCATCGTGACCGGTCGCGACATCTCGCAGATCCGTTCGGCGATCTTGACCGCCTCGGTCAAGAGATCGGCGGCTGGGACGATGCGGCTGACGAGACCGGCGCGCTCGGCCTCGGCGGCGTCCATCATCCGCCCGGTCAGACAAAGATCCATCGCCTTTGCCTTGCCGACAAAACGGGTAAGACGCTGGGTGCCGCCCGCCCCCGGCATCGTGCCGAGGGTGATTTCGGGCTGCCCGAAGCGGGCGGTATCGGCGGCGATGACGATGTCGCACATCATCGCGATCTCGCAACCGCCGCCGAGCGCAAAGCCGGCGACTGCGGCGATGACCGGCTTGCGGCACTGGGCGACCCGCTCCCAGCCCCGGGTGATGAAATCTTCGAGATAGATCTCGGGATAGGTCTTCCCGACCATCTCCTTGACGTCGGCGCCCGCTGCAAACGCCTTCTCGTTGCCGGTCAGCACAATCGCGCCGATCGTATCGTCCGCCTCGAAGTCATCGATCGCGACGGCAAGCTCGCCGATCAGCGCCGCGTTGAGCGCGTTTAGCGCTTGCGGACGATTGAGTGTGACGATACCGACCGGCCCGCGGCGTTCGACGAGAATGTTCTGGTAGGTGCGCTCTCCACTCATCGAGGAATCCTTCCAAAGGCCAATCTTGTGTAGGGTGGATGAGCGGAGCGTAATCCGCCGTCATCAAGACGCCACGCAAGTGGCGGATGGCGCTTCGCTCATCCGCCCTACAGCTGCGACGGGATCGACGTGCCTTGGTGAAAGATCATTTGCCAACGGCAGTCGATCAACTGCCAAATTGAGCAGCGCCAGCTACTCGACATAGAAGCGCCCTCTCTATCTCTCTCCATCAAGCGATAGGTCAGGAGCATTACATCCGGGGCCAGCGTGCGAGCGGTGAAATCGCCGATCTCGACGACCGGCGAGGCGCTGATACTCGGTTCGCTGGTCAGTCTTGAAATGATTTGCGCTTTACTATAAACTCTGCCCGAGCGGCCAAACCCGACGAAGTCGTCGGCCAGCAATTGCGAGAGTTGATCCGCAGAATGCCGGCCGGCCGGGTCAAGCAGGCGCCCTTCGAGCGCTCGCAGCAGTGCAGGGCGTCCGTCTTCGGTCAGACCGCCTCTCCTAAGGCCTGTTAGAGCTTGAGTACTGTTCCCATTTTCTGGGGATGACGGAAGGAAACGGCAATCAGGTTTTCACAGATGCGGCGTGGGCGGTATGGGAACCGCTGATTGAGGCGGTCCGGCCACGGGGAAAGACGCCGCCCAAA
>JAFAOB010000295.1 GCA_019238055.1 Alphaproteobacteria bacterium | reverse complement strand
ACAACGAACATGCTGCGCCGTTTGTCTGGCGAAAGCGCGAGGTCAAAGGCTCGCAGTTGCGGCATACTATCGTCAATTTATGCAATTAGACACTAGTTCTCGCGACCGCCTGTGCCCGCCCGGCCGCGGCGCAGATCACGGGGACATTCGTATTCACCACCAAGACTAACTGTCTCTTAACGGAGAGCGGGTTCAACAGTTCTTTCGAGCCGGTGAGCGCCCCGTCCTTCCTGACCGCGTCCTCCTCCGCCGGTTTTCGGGTGTTCAATGCCAACGGCACCGGAACGGTCACAGGGATCGGCACGAGTACTACCGCTCCCGTGCCGCCCGGATCCAGCTTTACGGCGCAGTCGTCGAGCGCATCCGCGTTCGATTTTCGCTATTCATTCACTTACACGGTGGCCAGCAACGGCATCATCGCCTCGACGCTGGTTCCCGGCAGCTATCTTGAGACGTTCACCACTGGGCCGCGCACCGGCCAAACGGTGACGCAAGACGTTTTGTCGGGGTATGGTTTCCTGTCGCCGGACGGCAAGACCGAGGTGACCGTCACCGGTACGACCGAGGTCGAGACCAGGACATTTTCGAACGGCGACGTGCGCCAGGAGGTTTGCAACCGCAACGGGACCGCAATACTCCAGTGATGATGACGGCTCGCCGCAGCGGATCGCATTCGGCTGAGGCGATTGTCATTGCGAGGAGCGGAGCGACGAAGCAATCTCGATGGACCGAACAAAGTCGGCGCGAGATCGCTTTGCTGCTTTCGCAATGGCGGGGAAGCCGAGCGCGGCCTTTTATGAATGCGACCCGCTGGCGGGCGATCGAGGAATTGCGGCGGATGGTGCTGGCGGCACTCGGTGAGCATGATGCGGCGGTGTGGCTGTTTGGTTCGTGCGCCCGTGGCGAGCCGCGCCAGCACAGCGACATTGATATCGCGATCCTGCCGCGCGGCGCGCTGCCACTCGGCTTTTCGCCAAGCTTGAGACCGACATTGAGGAGAGCACGATCCCGTATGATGCCGATCCGGTCGATCTGCGGTACGCCGCTCCGGCGCTTGTCGACGAGGTCCGCAAAAGTGTCAAGTGGCGGGATCAGAGCGCCGGCTCAGCGAGGCTGAGGCGGCGCGCGCCGCCCCGGCGCGGGCGAGCGCGTCGGCACGCTCGTTTTCCGGGTGTCCGGCATGACCGCGCACCCATATCCAATCGACCTCGTGGCGCGCCGCCGCGGCTTCGAGACGCTGCCACAGATCGACATTCTTGACCGGCTTTTTGTCCGCCGTGCGCCAGCCGCGTTCTTTCCAAGACCGGATCCATTGGGTGATGCCGTTGCGCAGATACTGGCTGTCGCTGTAGAGCCGCACACGGCAGGGCCGGGTCAAGGCTTCAAGGCCGGCAATCGCCGCCATCAGCTCCATGCGGTTGTTGGTCGTCATGGGATCGAACCCCGAAAGCTCTTTTTCGACACCGCGATAGCGCAAGATCGCCCCCCAGCCGCCGGGCCCTGGATTGCCGCTGCAGGCGCCATCGGTGAAAATCTCGACCTCGCCGCGGTCGGGCGTTTTCGTTTCAGACATCGAGACCATAATCGCGCAGACCTGCGACGGTGCGGTGAAAGCGCAATTTGCGCAAGAATTCCAGCGGATCCTTGCGCCGCACCAGGGCTCCCGCCGGGTGGTTCAGCCAGTCGAAGAGCCGCGTCAGCAGAAAGCGCAAGGCGCTGCCGCGGGCCAGCAATGGAAGTGCGGCCATTTCGGCCGGCGTCAGCGGGCGATCTTGGCGGTAATTGTCGAGCAACAGCTGTGCCTTTGTCACGTTGAGGCTGCCATCGCTTTCAAAACACCAAGCGTTTAGGCAAACAGCCAGATCGTAGGCGAGGAAATCGGTGCAGGCGAAGTAAAAGTCGATTAGCCCAGATAAGTCGCGATTTCGGAAAAACACGTTATCTGGGAACAAATCGGCGTGTATAATACCTCTTGGCAATTCGGTGGGCCAAGCCGCTTCGAGAAAACTGAGTTCCTCCGCGAGTTCGTCGCCGAGCCCCGTCTGAACCTCGCCGGCGCGCGCCGCGCAGGCCTTGAATAACCGCCGCCACCCGGCAACCGACAAATCGTTCGCGCGCTGCATACAAAACGAGGCTCCAGCGGCGTGCAACAATGCGAGCGCGCGGCCGACCCCGGCACAGTGAAACGGCTGGATGCGACGCGGCCACATTCCGGCGAGAAATGTTACGATTGCTGCCGGCCGGCCACACAATTCGCGCAAGGCTTTGCCATCGCGGCCGTGCAATGGTGTCGGACAGGCAACACCGTTTTTCGCCAGATGCTCCATCAGCGCGATAAAGAACGGCAGATCTTCGCGCGCTACTCGCTTTTCATAGAGCGTCAGGATGAAATTGCCGGTCTCGGTTGTGACGAGATAGTTCGAGTTCTCGACCCCTTCGGCGATGCCTTTGCAGGCCAAGACCTCGCCGATGTCGTAGAGCGCGACAAAGGCTCTCAATTCGTCGTCGGCGACATCAGTATAGACGGCCATCGCTAGTGCGTGCTTTCTAGGTCAGCAGAGTTGGAGCGGCTCGGGCTTGTCTCTCGGCCATGCCTCGCATACAGTTCCGGCGCCGCAGAGCCGCCGCCGGAGCGCGCGGAAGCTGGCAGGACGGTGGGGGAAAACATGGCTGAACAACCAATTCCAGCACAGAAAGAGCCCTACGGCATCAACGTCGAAGCCGGCAAGAGGTATTTCTGGTGCGCCTGCGGGCGCAGCGCCAGTCAGCCGTTCTGTGATGGCTCGCATAAAGGCACCGGGCTCACCCCGGTTCCCTTCACCGCTGAGGTGACCGAAGAGGTTTGGCTTTGCGGGTGCAAGCAGACAACAGGCAAACCCTTCTGCGACGGCACGCATAACGGCCTGTGAGGCGAACGCAGGCTTTCGCGGGCGCCGCACTCCTCGGTCTTCTGCTGCTGTCGGGTTGCAGCTGGTTTGGGGCTTCTAAGCCGCCGCAGGCGTGTCCCGCGGCGGTAATCCTGCGACCGCTCGCCAATACCGCAGTATTCGGTCCGGGAACCGAAGCGCGGCCCGACAATGTCGCATTTTACGGGTTGTTGAGCGAAGTCGATCGCAATTGCGACTATACCGGCGACGCGGTGCGGATGACGCTCGATGTGATTGTGATCGGCCAGCGCGGACCCGCCGCCAAAGGAGCCAGTGCTGTCGATCTGACCTATTTTGTGGCGGTTACCGGGCCCGGTCAGCAAATCATCAGCAAGCGACCGTTTTCGGTCCATATCATGTTTCAACCGGACCAGATCCGCGCTGGTGTGACCGACCACATCCTCGAAACGATCCCGCTCGCCGGCCGCAAAGGCAGCGACATCAATGTGCTGGTCGGCTTTCAGCAGAGCCCGCAGGTGGTCGACTTTTACAAACATTTCCGTGGCCGCTGACGTCCGGGATTTCCCGGGGCGACCACAAGCTCCGCCCGCGAGGTCCTACTGCCGGATAGCAGATTAGTTCGATATCCCCTCGATTACTATCCATAGGGAAAACCAGGGAAACCGGACTTGGCATGCGAGCTGAGGGCCGGCACGCCGCGCGCATCGACGATGCCCCGTTGCCGCAAGTGATAGCAACAACTGATCTTAAACGGACAGTAATTGGCGCACCATGAATACGTTAACTAATTTTAAGATGTTTGTCGCTAGGTAAAGAAAATTAACGATGATTTTAAGAAAATTGTCACCGAATTTGATTTCGATCGGACAGTTGATTGACGGCCAATCGAGCAGATCGACAGCGTTGAGAGTGATATTTTTTGCGTGTTGCGACACATGGCGGAAACAGGATCGATCTGCGCCTGCCGGAACTGCGCCGATGGCACTGGCCCTAGTGCGAAGCGAGCCATAGCACCATCGAGCTCCCTGATTTCCAGCGCGGGTAATCGGCCCGAATTGTTGGAGTTTTACCAGCAAATCACACAGCAAATCCCGTTTTTAAGCCGCACCGTCCGGCGCTGGCGCCTGAACAAACCGGATGCCGACGATTTGATGCAGGAGACTTTGGTTCAGGCTCTAGCCAAGGCGCATCTTTGGCAGCCTGGTTCGGATCTGCCAGCTTGGCTGTTCACGATTATGCGCAATCTATTTCGCGCTGGTATTGCCAAATCGAACCGTGCCGCCGCTCTATCAGAGATCTGTGCTGGCGACGGTGATGGGGCGGTTGCGGATCCGCGCGAGGCGCGGCTCGTCCTGCGTGATGTTTCGGCGGCGTTGCGGCGTCTCCCTGCGAAGCAGCGCGCGGCGGTCTTGCTGGCCGGCGTAGAGGGCAAATCCTACGAAGAAACAGCAGCGATGATGGGCCTGACAGCCGGTGCGGTGCGCTGCCAGCTGGCGCGCGGGCGCGACCGCCTCAGAGCGGCAGTGCACGGCGGCGACGCCAGATCGCCCTGTGTACCCAAGACGCGCAGGCTGCCGGCCCCAGCCGCGATCCCACGCGCCGCGGAGCATGCTGCACCCGTTTTGTTTGCTATCTTGGCAGAATGACGGCAGGTCTTGGCAGTCAGGATCCGCCTCCGAGGCGACCTTCCGCCGGCGTGGCGATGAATTTGTGGACCGTTGCGAGACGGACAATGGGCAGTCGCGGTCGCCCGGGCGCGCCGTGCTGCCCACTGGCAAGATGACGGATCCGCTTCGCGGCTGGCTGGTGCCGCTTGTTGTGGCGCTCGGCGCCTATGGCGTCGCAATCGCCGGCGCGCACGCCCTGCTCAACGATGGCGACACGCTCTCCCATATCGCTATCGGTCGATGGATCATCGCCCATCATGCGCTGCCGTTCCGTGACCCGTTCAGTTTCACAGCGCACGGCGAGGCCTGGGTTCCGCACGAATGGCTGGCCGAGGTGGTTTTCGCGCTCATCTACGACCGGCTCGGTTGGGGTGGCATTGTCACACTGACTGCACTGGCCGGCGCTGCCGCGTTCGGGATCCTGACCCATGCGCTGGCTCGGACCCTAGGGCTGCGGCGCTCAGTGCTGGCCGCACTTGCCGGGTTCTCGCTGGTCGAAGCTCATTACCTGGCCCGCCCGCACGCGCTCGCCTGGCCCTGTTTGGTTGTGTGGATGGCGGGGGTCGTCGGCGCTTGCGACCGAGGGAGGCTTCCGTCTTTGGCGCTGCTGCCGGTGATGACCCTGTGGTGCAATTTGCACGGCGGCTTTGTGGTCGGTCTGCTGTTCGCCGCCCTTCTTGCCGTCGAGGCCGTATGGCAGGCGCCGTCCGCCGCCCGCTTTTGCGCTCTCCAGGGATGGGGCGTGTTTCTGGCCTTTGCCGGGCTTGCCGCGCTCGTGTCGCCCAACGGCGTCGACGGGCTGCTGCTACCCTTCAAGATGCTCAGAATGAATTTCGCCCTCTCGTCGATTTCCGAATGGCGTGCCACGAACTTTGCGCGGTTCGACCCGATCGAGGTATGGATTGGCCTGCTGATCCTTGGCGGGTGCACGCTTGGGCTCAGAGTACCGGTCTCACGGATGCTGATGGTGCTGCTCCTGTTGTGGATGGCTCTCAATCACGTCCGCAATGAGGAGCTGCTCGGCGTCATCGCACCTTTGCTGGTGGCGGCGCCATTGGCGATGCAGTTGAAGCCGCTCACGCTGCTGCGGCAGGTGCCAGTGCCCGGGGCAGCGTCGAGGCTGTTTCGTCAGCCCCGCATTATGCGTGCGGTGGGTGAGATTGCCGGTCTCACAGTACTGATGGGAATAACAGTATTCGCCACTGTCCGGCTGCTCAACCACAGCGGCCTGGCACCGCGAGCCGAGGTTGCTCCAGTCGAGGCGCTCACAGCGGCGCGCCGGGCCGGCCTTGACGGGCATGTTTTCAATTCGGTGCGCTTTGGCGGGTATCTGATGTTCGAGGGCATTCCTACCTTTGTCGATGGCCGCGCCGATCTTTTCGGCGACGCATTTCTTAAACGTTATGTCGCGGCGATGAATGCGCTCGGCAGTCACCTGCCTGGTCTTCTCGACCGTTACGCCATCCGCTGGACCCTTCTCGAACCTCAGAGCCCGGCGGCCGATCTGCTCGACCACCTTCCCGGGTGGGAGCGCCTCTACGCCGATGACCACGCCGTAGTCTACCGCCGTAAGCCGCCGCGTTCCTGAACGTTGCGCTTACGCGATATCTCGCCGGATGAGACCACGCGAAAAATTTGTGAGAGGACCAAGTTTACTGGTGATTGAATATCATGAGTAGAGGCCGCCGCCAACGCCCACACAATTAGCGTGCGAAAATGGACGTCAGGTCGCCGGAATGATCGAGGCTGTCGAACGCCAAGACCCTGCCGGCGGCCGCCAAATAGCTCGCCCGACAATCGACATTTTTACCTCATGGTGGCTGACCAGCTTCGCGATCGTTCTGGCGGCGCTTTATTTGTTATATTTTGTCATTCTCTATCGCGCCGGGATCTGGATCGTCGACAAGGCCGGAGTGCCGATCTACACCGATTTCGGCTGCGCTTGGACCGCAGGTTTACAGGCGTTGCATGGCGACGCCGCAGCATTGTCCGACCCGGCAGCCTTCGCCAAGATCCAGGCGGCGTTGTTTCCGACCAGCCATAGTTTCTACCCGAATTGGCCCTACCCCCCGACCTTTTTCTTACTGCTGGCCCCTCTGGCAGCCTTGCCGTATCGCTCGGCATTCATCGCTTGGGACGTGCTGACCCTGGCGATTTTTGTCGGAGGCGTTTATCTCGTCGTGCCGCGGCGTGCGGCGAGCGTGCTGGCAGCAGCTGCACCGTTCACGGCATGGAATTTTCTTGCCGCGCAAAACGGCTTTTTAACCGGCTCGCTGCTTGGCGGAGCACTCCTGTCGCTCGAGCGATGGCCGACGCTGGCTGGAATCTTTATCGGCTGCCTCACTTATAAGCCGCAATTCGGGATCTTGTTTCCGGTGGCCCTCGTCGCCGCGCGGCAATGGCGCGCGATCACCGGCGCAGCGATCACTGCGGCGCTGCTGGCCGGCCTCTCTGCGGTACTGTTTGGGACCCGCAGCTGGGCGCTATTTCCGCACGAGCTCGTCGCCCAGACCGGGCTCAATTTCTTGTCCGGCGAGGACAGCAATTGGGGATATCTGCAGAGTGTCCACGGGCTCGCCCGCCTGCTGCACGCCGGTGCCGGTTTGGCGTGGTTTGTCCATAGCCTCATCGCCACAGCACTCGCAATTATCATTTGGAGAGTGTGGTGTTCGGCTGTCTGCTGGCGCCTGAAGGCGGCGAGCTTATCGGCGGCGGCGCTGCTCGCCACACCCTACGCCTTTGCCTACGATATGGCCGCATTGGCCATCCCTGCCGCATTTCTCGCCGCTGATCAGCTGGAGCGCGGTCTGTTGCCGGGCGATAAGGCAGTGTGGATCGGGCTGTTCGGAGCACCGCTCGCGCTGCTCGTCACCTTGGGGGACAACGCTCATGGTCCGACCTTTGGGGGCACGCCAATCAGCCTAATGACTGCGATCGCCCTCCTTGCCGCGATCCTGCGTCGCGCGGCCGTGTTGCCGACCGAGCCGATTATGCCAGCAGAAATTCCCGAGAGAAGCGGGTGCTTCGCCGCTTCGTGCAAGGTATAGCCATGCTTGACGTGTCCCGACCCGAAGACTTTCGCCTTAGCGTGGTTGTCCCTTGCTACAATGAGGCGGCAATCATCGGCACGACCTATCGCAGGATTTGCGAGGTTTTGGCGGATCGCGAGTTCCAGCTGCAAATCATCTTTGTCAATGACGGCAGCAAGGATGCGACTGAATGGATCTTGCGCGCGATCACCTTCGCCGATCAGCGGGTCAAGCTCCTCAACCTGGCGCGCAATTTTGGCCATCAGGCAGCCGTCAGCGCAGGCCTCGAGGCCGCCGAGGGGGATGCCGTTGTCGTCATGGATGCCGACCTCCAGGATCCCCCGGAGGTCGTGCTGACGATGATCGAGCGGTGGCGCGCCGGATACGATGTGGTTTACGGGGTACGCACCAAACGCAAGGAGCATATTGGGAAACGCGCTCTTTATTCGGTTTTTTACCACCTCTTTCGCTGGGTGGCGTATATCGACGCGCCATTGGACGCCGGTGATTTCTCGCTGATTGACCGGCAGGTCTTGCTGGCGGTTAATCGCCTGCCAGAAAAGAACCGTTGGTTTCGCGGGCTTCGCACCTGGGTCGGTTTCAAGCAGACCGGCGTGTTCTACGAACGTCAGGCACGCGCAGCGGGAACGACGAAATATCCGTTAATGAAATTATTCGCGCTAGCAGCCGATGGAGTATTCAATTTTTCGACTGTGCCGCTGACGATCGTCTTTGTTCTCGGTTTGGCGATGTCGATCATCAGTTTTGCCGCCGCCGTGGCGGTGTTGCTGCTGCGGATTTTCGATATCACGCTGCTGGGTCAGCGCATTCGCGATGTGCAGGGCTTTGCGTCGACAATCCTGACCATGTTGCTGATCGGCGGGATCCAGTTAATCTCGATCGGCATATTAGGAGAATATATCGGTCGCATCTATCAAGAGGTGAAATCGCGTCCGCCTTATATCGTCCGCGAGATGTCGTCATCGAAGCCGCCGGCAGCGCTGCGCGAGAGCGCTGCGCCGCTGAAACCTGCCCGGACCGAACCGGAGCACGCGGCCTGATTCGATGGAACCGCCGGTAAGCAGAAGCCTAGCGCCGCTTTCGCAAGAGCGTATCGCGGCTCGCGGGCAATCTGAGCTCGCCGCCGGCCGCGAGCAGACAGCCCCGCGCCTGCTTGGCATCTGGGCGTCCTGGCGGTTGCAGGCCTATGGCTACACACTCGCTGCCATTTACGCGGCGCTGTTTGTGCTGTTCTACCGGGGCGGAACTTGGCTGGTCGACCGGGAGGGAGTGCCGATCCCAAACGACTACACTGTGTTTCTTACCGAAGCGCGGCGGGCGCTCGCCAGGAATCTGGTTTCGGGTTACCCGCCGACATTCTACCTGATGCTGGTGCCGTTCACGTTAATGCCTTATCTGATTGCGTTCATAGGTTTTCAAGCGGCAACGTTGCTGGGGTTTGCTGGCGTCATCTATCTGATCGTTCGCCGGCCAGCGGCCATTGCCTTGCTCCTGGCATCGCCGTTTGGCGCGCTCAATATTCGCTGGGGGCAAACCGGGTTTATCAGAGCGGCGTTGCTTGGCGCAGGGCTGATGGCACTCGAACACCGGCCGGTGCTTGCCGGGGTATTCTTCGGCTGCCTTACCTACAAGCCGCAATTCGGGATGCTTATCCCGGTTGCGCTGATCGCAGATGGACAATGGCGCGCCTTCGCCAGTGCTGCCGTAACCGCAATCGCCCTCGTCGGTATTTCGCTCGCTGTCTTCGGGATCGGGGCGTGGGCAGCACTCCCGGGCACGCTCTTCTTCTGGGCCGATGCCGTCCTGCATCACGGCGCCGTCAATGGCGTAGCCATCCCTTGGGCGGCGCTGCAAACAGTTTACGGGATCGTTCGTGTCTGCCATGGCACTGCCGCTGTGGCGTGGCTCGTTCAAGGCTGCGTGAGCGCCGGAACGGCCGTATTGGTATGGCTGGTCTGGCGGTCCTCGGCGCGCTATATGCTGAAGGCAGCGCTCCTTTCCGCCGCGACATTGATCGCCACACCTTATGCCTGGGGTTATGATCTGACCGTCATCGCTATCCCGATTGCGTTTCTCGCCAAAGACCAAATCGAGCGCGGCGTGTTGCGGGGCGAGCAAACCATGTTGCTCGTCCTCTTCGGCATGGCGCTCGCGATCCTCGTCCGCGGCGGCGGGCCGCCCTTTGGGCCCTTGATGACGATGGCGCTGATCGGCCTCGTCTTGCGCCGGTGCTACCGTGATGGCGCGAAAGCCGAGCGAGCTCTACCCGTATGACTGGGGCTGCGCGGCAGTATCCGGGCCTCTTGAACAGCCCGATCGTGAGCGGGCCCGTCGATACCCTCGGCGTCGAGGTCGGCTTTGAACGCCGATCTATGCGGTTGCTCGGCATCTTCGCACCGTGGCGATTGCAAGCCTACGGCTACACCCTCGCCGCGGTCTACGCGTTGGTGCTGATCGGAATGTATCGCTATGGCGTGTGGCTGATCGATAAAACCGGTGCTCCGCTGCCGGATTGCGATTTCACCTATTGGTGGGTAGGCGGGACAGCGGCGCTACATGGCCAAGCCGCCTCATTATACGACCCGGCGCAATTGACCGCGCTGTTAAAGAGCCTGGTCGGACCGCATCACGCGAACGATCTATTCCCCTATCAAAACTGGCCGTATCCGCCGGTTTTTCTGCTCATCCTGGTGCCGCTCGGGCTGCTTCCTTACCTTGCTGCATTCTTGATCTGGGAAGCACTCGCGCTAGCGGCATGCAGCCTCGTCGTCTATTGGATCGTGCACCAGTCAGCGGCCTTTGCCTTGATGCTGGCATCACCCTTTGGTGCGCTCGATTTTCGCTGGGCGCAAACCGGGTTCCTGCGTGCCTCGCTGCTCGGCGCCGCATTGTTGGTGCTCGGAACCCGCCCGGTGCTTGCCGGCGTGTTGATCGGCTGCCTTGTCTTCAAACCGCAATTCGGCATTCTGATCCCGCTGGCGCTGATTGCGGGGAAGCGATGGCGCGCCTTCGCCGCGGCGGCGATGACCATCCTATTTCTGGTCGGCCTTTCGATCGTAGCCTTTGGCATCGCACCCTGGGAAGCATTCGCACGCGGACTGTTCGCGCAAGCGAATGATATCCTCGGTCAGGGCAAAGCGAGCTGGGGAACTGTCCAGACAATTTACGGCCTGATCCGAGCGTTTGGAGGCGGCGCCGCTCTCGCCTGGATCGGCCAAGGCTGCCTCACCGCCGCGGTCGCTGTCCTGCTGTGGCTGATCTGGCGGTCTTCGGCGCGATACCCGCTCAAGGCGGCGTTTTTGTCGGCGGCGAGCCTGGTCGCGACACCTTACGCCTGGAGCCATGATCTGACCATGCTCGCGATCCCGATCGCCTTCCTCGTCAAAGATCAAATCGATCGCGGGCTGCTGCGTGGCGAGCAAATGACCCTTCTCGCGCTATTCGGCCTCGCCTTCGCCATTCTCTGCCATGGTGGGGACCTGCCATTGGGACCGGTCATCACCACCATGCTGATCGGACTCATTCTGCGCCGTGTCCTTCGCGACCGGACACAGCCTGGGCCCCGGCTGGTCCGGGCAGCGATGTCCGGCTCCTCGCCCGCAGCTGATGGCTGTAAATCATATGCCGATGACTGCAGCGCCGGTGCTATCGGTGGTCATTTCGCTCTGTAACGTGGTGCAGAGGATCGGCCGGCTGCTCGCAGCGGTCTCCGCGACATTGCCAGTCAAGAAGCAGATTGTCGATCGGCGCGACGGGTTGAAAGCGCTCGGTTACCTCCCCCGATTGAGGTTCTCGACGCTCGGTTTTAACCAGCGTTTTTGAGCAGATGAAAGCCGAGCCGCGCTATATGCCGCTCCCGGCGACATTGCACCACGTCTTGGCGGCTCGCATCGGCGCGCGATTTGGCTTGCAACGGCTGCTGACGATCGAAAATGCGATCTTCACCGAGTGGCGGCTGCGCTTTTATGGTCGAGGCGTCGCAGTCGCCCTGGTAATCGCCGTTCTATTCAGCTGGATGCGCCGACTCGGACATTGGGTCGTTGAGCCTGACGGCAGGCTCGGCAATATCGACTTTTGTTGGATGTGGGTCAGCGGCAAATTCGCCGCGATGCGGCACCCCGTGCAAATCTACGACCGGGTGATTTACGCGGCGGCACAACATGTCTTTTACCGCTCTGGCGAATGCCAGTTCATGCACCAATACGTCTATCCCCCGACTTATTTATTCTTTACCTATCCGCTAGGATTGATGCCATATCTAACCGCGTATGCGGTATGGGTCGGGCTGACCTTTGTGGTCTATGCGGCGGCAATCTATGCGGTCGTCCCGCGGTCCGCAACGCTGATCGCAGCGCTGGCATCGGCAGCAGTGCTCAAGAATATCGAGCTCGGCCATAACGGTTTCTTGTTTGCGGGGCTGATTGGTCTGAGCCTGTTTTGGCTATGGCACCGGCCTTGGTTGTCCGGCATTTTGCTCGGCTTTCTGACCTGTAAACCGCAGCTCTGGGTGCTGTTCCCGCCAGTGTTGTTAGTCTCACATAACTGGCGGGCTCTGGCGAGCGCCGCGGCGATGAGCGGAGTCCTGGCCACAGCGGCAACACTCGCCTTTGGCGATGGGACCTGGCCGGCCTTTTTTGCGTCACTGGTCGACCGCACCTCGGATTTGAGCCCGCAAGCCGGCATCGAACTCGTGCTTGAATCCTTTTATGGTCTCGCGCACTGGGCGGGGGCCGCCGCTTGGCTCGCCTGGCCCATCCATCTGGCGGTTGCACTGGGCGCCTCGGTGGTCGTCACCGTCGTCTGGGGAAGCCGGATTGCATACCCCCTCAAAGCCGCGACACTGTGTCTCGGCTCCCTGCTGACCAGCCCTTATCTGCTGCCGTATGACCTTTGCATTCTGCCGATCGCCGTCGCCTTCCTTGTCCATGACGGACTGTCTCGCGGCTTTCTCGCCGGCGAGCGCGTGATCATGATGGTCTGCTTCGCCGCCCTTTATTGCCCATCGGCGCCAGTGGGCCCGATCATCTGCCTGGTGCTACTGCTCCTTGTCCTCCGCCGCATATGGAAGATTTGCGAAGACGCTGCCACCGCGACTCCAGAGCCGGCGCGTGAAGGCCCGCCGATCGCGAGCCAATGCCTGTGAGTAATGTGCGACGGAATTCTCGCGCCGCTGCTGCCGCCGCTTCCGTATGCCCGCTCGGAATTTTTGCGCCGTGGCGGCTGCAAGCATACGGCTACACCCTCGCCGTAGGCTACGCGATATTCGCTTGGTATCTATATCGGCTTGGTGTGTGGCTGTTAAACAAACAAGGCGTCCCGGTTTATCACGACTTTACGTTTATCTTTGGCGCCGCGCGGTTGGCGCTGCACGGAAAGGCCGCAGCGATCTACTTGCCGGCGGTTTTCATCAAGACCCAACAAGCGATCGTCGGCGCGGGTCAGGTCCTGTTTTCGAATTGGGGCTACCCACCGATTTATCTGTTGATCCTGGCGCCGCTCGCGGCATTGCCGTACCTCCCCGCTTTCTTCGTTTGGGGTACGGTGACGCTGCTTGGCTATGTCGCCGTTATCTATCTGATCGTGCGGCGGCGGGCAGCGATTGCGCTGGCCCTGGCTTCGCCGTTCGCGGCCTGGAATTTCATCGCCGGGCAGAGCGGGGCGCTGACAGCGGCGCTGCTCGGCGCTGCTCTGTCAACCCTTGATCGCCGACCGATGCTGGCCGGCATGTTTATTGGTTGTCTGACCTATAAACCGCATTGCGGCATTTTGCTCCCGCTGGCCCTGCTTGCCGGCGGACGATGGTGTGCGATTGCTAGTGCGGCGGTCACGACAGTAATTCTCGCGGCCCTGTCGATGGCGTTTTTTGGCATCGTGCCGTGGCTCGAATTCCCACACGCACTTTCGGCTCAGGCTGATCTGAACCTGTTTGCGGCCTCGGCGCGATGGGGATTGTCGCAATCAGTCTATGGATTGATGCGGTATCTCGATCGTGGGGCCACGGTTGCTTGGTTTGCTCAAGCTCTGACGACATCCGCCACAGCAGTGATCGTTTGGCTTCTGTGGCGGGCTCCTGTTCGGCCCGCGCTAAAGGCGGCAGGCTTATCCGTTGGCTGTCTGATTGCGACGCCTTACGCCTTCGCTTATGATCTGGCGACAATCGCGGTGCCGATCGGCCTTCTTGCCAAGGACCAGATCGAACGCGGTTTGTTGAGAGGCGAACAGACGACGCTTCTCGCAATATTTGGCATCAGTATCGCTGCGTTCTTCATGGCTGGAAGAGCCCCGGTGGGGGCGCCGCTGCTGTTCGGCCTGCTATATCTGATTTTGCGCCGCGCGGTTTGCAGGCCGGTCGCTGCCGCAGCCGAAATCGGCCGCGACCGCGGGCTGTTACGATAGAATTCCGATATCGCGAACTTCCGGTGACAATGTGCGCCGGTCCGCGAGAGCGGAAAGATGGCCGCTAAATTACTAAAATTTAAAAATTCTGAAACGAGGCGGTGCGCGGACGATTGAATCACCGACGGGTCGAAGGCGTCTGAGGGAGGGCGGCGGTGACACCCGCCATCGGTCCACGTTTCGAGGGATAGTCTACATGCTTAAGCTCATCAAACGCTTTCGCCGTAAAGAAGAGGGCGCCGCTCTTGTCGAATACGGCATGCTGGTCGGCCTGATCGCAGTGATTTGCGTCGCCGCGGTGACATCGCTTGGCCAGGAGGTCAGCAGCGCGTTCAGCATCATCGCTTCCAATCTGACAAAGATCTGAGGCGGCGGGATATTGCGCCGGTCGTTGCGGCATCGCCGGCTCGATCGGCCGATCCCTGCCATCAGTCGCAGAGGACATGGCATGTTCAGCCGATTGTTCCGCGAAGCGGCGGGCGCTGCGCTCGTCGAATATGCCATGCTGGTCGGTCTGATCGCGGCGATCTGCGTCGCCGGCGTCTCACTGATTGGGCAGCGGGTAAGCGGCGCCTTCAGCAGCTACGCCGCCGCTCTTTTGGTGATTTGAGGGCGAGCTTGAACTGATGCCCATCCATATCGACAGCCGCCGGTTGGTGAATTGCAGACGGTGATCTTCTTTCTCGCAGTCGGCGTTTTCGCGATCATAGCCTATGGCGATGTGCGGCGCCGACGCATCCCGAATGGGCTTGCCGTCGCCATCGCCATTCTCGGGCTCTTGCGGCTGGGACTGGCCGGCGACCACCCGGCGGCACTCTATAGCCTCCTCGCAGCGGTCCTGGTGTTTGCAGTCGCTCTTGCGATGTTCTGGTGCGGCTGGCTCGGCGGTGGCGATGCCAAATTGCTGCCGGGCTCGGCAATGCTGGTCGGCGCCCATGATCTTCCCAGCTTTTTGCTGCTGATGAGCATTTGCGGCGCGATCCTCGCGATCGCGGTTCTCGCCGCCGACAAGCTGCGCCGGCCGCTCGGCTTGGCGATTGCCGCGCCGGTGCCGGCCGAGGCGCCAAGCCGGCCCACCGTGCCATACGGTGTGGCCATTGCGGTCGCCGCCGTCACGGTGCTCGTGATGCAAAACGCTTTCACCAGATAATCAGTCATGCGCGCCAAAACCATTCTGACCGTATTGTTTGTCTTCTCGCTCGGGATCGCCGCGATCGTCGCTCTGCACGCCATCCCGCAAAAGCCCGAGGCCGCGGGCCTGCCCCCGCAGCAGGCACAAATCCTTGTTGCGGCGGCCACGCTCTCGCCCGGCACCTTGTTGCGCGAGCAGGACGTGACATGGGCGCCGATCAACCGCGCGCCTGAGCAGACCGAGTTCGTGCGGCCGCCTGCCGCCCTGATCGAAGCCAGGCCCGAACTCGATCAACAAGCGCGCGCCGAAGTCTATGGCGCCGCCGTGCGCGGCGCGATTTTGGATGCGGCGGCGAGCAGGCCGATCGCCAAGGGCACGCCAATTCGCCGCAATGAACTCGTCAAGCCGGGGGATCGCGACTTTTTGCAGGTGGTATTGTCGCCCGGCGCCCGCGCCATCGCAATTCCCGTTGCCACGGGCGGCGCCAGCACCGGTCTGCTCTATCCCGGCGATCGCGTCGACGTGATCCTGACCCAGCAATTCAAGAATGGCGAGACGCCATTGACCAAGCGGTCAGTTGGCGAGACCGTGGTCGAGAATTTGCGGGTGCTTGCGATCGACCCAGTCGACGCCAAAAACCCGACCGGGGGGAGCGCCTTTGGCCGAACCATAACTCTCGAGGTGACGCCGGTGCAGGCTGAAGCCATCAATGTCGCCGCTGAACTCGGGAAATTGTCGCTGACCTTGCGCAGTCTCGACAGCGCCCGAAGCATCACCCCGGCCGCCCTTGGTGCCAGGGCGGAAACCCCGATCAAGGCGACCTGGGCGGGCGATGTGTCGCCGGCCTTGGGCGGCGTCTCGCCGTCGGGCAAGCTGGTTGCAGCCGAGCCGCCGCTGGTATCGGTATTCCACGGTGCCAACAGATAAAACATTAAGCAGTGACAGTGCATTACCGGCCGAGCTGCAGCATGGCGGTGGCTCGCAGCGCAGCCGGGACCAGGTCACATTCTGTTTAAGGTCGTTGGGATGCGGAGTGCGGCCGATGTAATCGCGGGAGCAGTTTGAGCGTGAGAAGCATCCTCGAAGCCCCTGCGCCAATCGAGAAACCAATCTCGCGGGCGCCCGCTGGTCGCACACCGCTCCTTGCCTTTGTCGGCGATGCCGACACTGAACGGAGTCTGCGAGACTGCTGCGAGCATCTCGGAATTGCCGATGCGACGATCACTCGCGGCGGGATCGCACAAGCGATTGACGCGCTCAGTACCCAGCGTTCGCCCGAACTGCTGATCGTCGACATCAGCGGTGTTGCCTTGCCGGTCTCGGACATCAACAATCTGGCCGAAGTCTGCGAGCCCGGTGTAATTGTGATTGCGATCGGCGACCGCAATGAAGTTGGGCTCTACCGCGATCTGATGCATTCCGGCGTCAGCGACTACATTGTCAAACCGCTAACCGCACAATTGCTGGCGAGCGCGCTGCAGGGTCACAGGGGCACCGGCTGGTCTGGCGCAATTCAGCGTAAACTCGCGACCTGCGTTGCCGTTGTCGGGGCGCGCGGCGGGGTCGGAGCAACCACACTCTCGGTCAATCTCGCATGGTATCTTGCCGAGCGCCAGAACCGGCGGGTGGCGCTCATTGATCTCGACCTGCACAATGGCGAGTGCACCCTTGCGCTCAACATCAAACCGACGCCCGGGTTGCGCGAAGCGTTGGTTAACCCGGCCCGCATCGACAATATTCTGTTGGAGCGGGTCATGGCGCCGGTTGGCCAGCGCCTGTTTGTGCTCAGCGCCGAGGAGCCACTGCGCGACAGCATCGAGTTCAGCGCCGAGGCGGTCGAGACGCTGATCGGCGTACTGCGCCAGCAATTCCATTACGTCGTTCTCGATGTGCCGCGCAATCCCGGAGCGGCCTACCTCCGGGCGCTCGAACTGGCCGATTTCCGCATCATTGTGGTTGATCAGACCCTGCGTTCTGCACGCGATGCAGTGCGGCTGCGCAGCGCGCTCGGTGAAGCCGGCGGCAAGCATCACACCCTCTTTGTCCTCAACCGCGAGGGTGAGGGCGGCCGCCATGCGATTACCCTCGATGAAATGCAGAGAATTCTCGATCTGCGTCCTAAGGCCGTGATCCCGTTTCACCCGGCATGGTTCGCCGCCGCGCTCGGCAGCGGCGAAATACTCGCTGCGGCTCGCCGCGGCAAATTCAGCGATGTGATCGCCGGCCTCGCCCTCGAACTGTCCGGCCGAGCGCCGCAGCCTCGTCGCTGGTGGCAGCGTGCGAGATGATGTCCGCTTCGTTTGGCCGGCGTCTTCTCGAGAACCAGGACCGCGAACTCGTCCTGCCTCCAAACAAGACCCCACCTCCGGCAGTCGATCTTAACGGCCGCGAGGACTTGAAAGAGCGCATCCGCTCGGCACTGATGGCGCGGATCGACCCTTCCGTGGCCGGGCGGGTCCCGCGTGATGTCTTGCGGCTCGAAGTGGCAAAGCTCGTCAGCGAAATCGCCACTGAAGAGCGCATCGAACTCAACGAGAGCGAGGAGAACGCGCTCGCCCAGGAACTTACGGACGATATGACCGGGCTTGGTCCGCTCGAGCCCTTTCTCGACGACGATGAGATCACCGATATCCTGGCGAACGGTCCCTATTCAGTCTATGTCGAGCGCCGCGGCAAGCTCGAAAAGACCACCGCCCGCTTTCGCGATGCCGACCACCTCGTCAGGATTGCGCAGCGTATTGCCAGCGCGGTCGGGCGCCGCATCGATGAAGCGAGCCCGATGGTCGATGCCCGACTCGCCGATGGCAGCCGAGTCAATATCGTCCTGCCGCCGCTCGTCCTCAATGGCGATACGATTTCGATCCGCAAATTTCCAAAGCGCGGCATTACCCTCGAAATGATGGTACGGCAGCAGAATCTATCGCACGACATGGCCACAGTGCTGCAGATCGCAGCGCGCTCGCGCCTCAACATGCTGGTTTCCGGTGGCACTGGCTCCGGCAAAACGACATTGCTGAATGCGATCTCGCGCTTCATCGATAGCGGCGAACGCGTCATCACCGTCGAAGACGCGGTCGAGCTGCGCCTACAGCAACTGCATGTCGTGCAGATGGAGACCCGTCCTCCGAATATCGAGGGAGCGGGTCAGATAGCGCAGCGCGAGCTGGTGCGCAATGCGCTCCGAATGCGCCCTGACCGGATCATCGTCGGCGAAGTGCGCGGCGCCGAAGCCTTCGACATGCTGCAGGCGATGAACACCGGGCATGACGGCTCGATGTCGACGATTCACGCCAATTCACCGCGTGACGCGCTCTATCGCCTCGAAAACATGGTCTTGATGGCGAATCTGCATCTCCCTTTGCGGGCAATCCGCACGCATGTCGCGAGCGCCCTCAATCTCGTCGTGCATATCGAGCGGATGCGCGGAGGCGTCCGGCGCGTGCAGAGTATTACCGAAGTCAGCGGTATGGAGGGGGACATCATCTCGTTGCGTGAGCTCTTTTCTTTTCAGTTCGGCGGCGAGCGCCCGGATGGAGCGATCGACGGCCAATTTGTGTCGAGCCGGATGCGTCCCGATTTTATTGCGAATGCGGCCCGCATCGGTCTCGATAAAGAACTGCTTGAAGCCCTCGGCATCGCCGGAGCCTGACTTGCCGAACCAGAGGCTGCCCGTTGTTCTTGCTTTGACTGCGCTCATCGGCGCGGCCGCCCTTTGGACGCGCCGCGCCGAGCGCCGCCGCAGCGACCGACGCCAGCGGCTGCAGGCATTTATTCCCGCCCCGCCGAGCGCAATCGCTCCCAGCTTGATGCTGGTTAGAACACTGCCCCGGCGCGGTATTCGCGATCTAATGCTGCTCGGGCGGTTGCGGATGGCGCTCGACGCCGCACTCGGGGCGACTGGCGACCGGATCGGGTACGCGCATCTCGCCGTCGTTCAGGCCATCGCTGCCGCCGTGGTCATGATATTTGCGAGCCAGGTCTTGAGCCTTGCTATTGGCATCGTAATGATCTGTGGTGTTGCCGCTGCCCTGAGTGCCGGGTTGCTGCTGATTCATCTTTTCCAAATCAGCTATCGCAATCGATTTCTGAATGTCTTTCCCGACGCGCTTGACCTCCTCGATCGTGCGGTCAGAGCCGGTCTTCCAATAATCGATGCGATGGAGGTGGCGGCTCGCGAGATCCCCGACCCGGCCGGCACGGAGTTCCGCCGCGTGCTTGACGAAATGAGTATCGGCGTCACAATCGAAGAGGCGCTGCAGCGCACAGCCGATCGCATCCGGGTGCCCGATTTTAGCTTTTACGTCGTTGCGCTCAACTTGCAGCGGCGTACCGGGGGCGCTCTCGCCGAGACTCTTGGCAATCTCAGCCGTGTGATCCGTCGGCGTAAGGAGGTGCGACTTAAAGCTCGAGCGCTCAGTGCCGAGGCCAAGGCCTCGGCTGCAGTTCTCGCTATCCTGCCGTTTTTTGTTGGCGGCATGATGTACATGCTAAACCGGCCGTTGATGTCGGTTCTGTTCACCGACCCGCGCGGCCGCTTATGGTCGGGGTTGCCTTGTTGAGCTTGCTCGCCGGGGTCTCGGTGATGATCTGGATCATCAAAACGTCATTGCGATAGCGATGTCCGGCACCAGTTTGGCCGAGGCCTTTAGCAACGCTCTGACATTCCAGATCGGCGCCCTGGGCTTTGGTCCGATCCAAACCATCATATTCGTGGTAGCACTGACGGCGGCGCTGGTGGCCGGTGCGGATCTGTGGCGAATTGGCCAGCGCGAAGATCGCCAGATGCGGCTCGATGCGCTGCGCGGCGTCGCGACGGATCGCACCACGCTGCCATCAAACCGCGGGCCCCGCTGGTATGAGCGGGTCGGCGCGGTGGTTGCGGCGAGCCGTATCGTCGGCATTGCCGAGCAACAACGCCTCCTCGGCGCCCTCGGCAAGGCGGGGTTGCGGCGACCAGGCGCCCTTGCCCGCCTGGTCGCGAGCAAGGTTGGCGCGGCTCTGGTTCTCGCCGGGTTGATTTGGGGACTGCTCAACGCGGGAGAATTGCCGGTCGGGCAAGTGATTTATCGTCTCGTCTTGGTCGGCGGCGCTCTGATGCTCGGCTGGCGGCTGCCCGATTTCACCTTGGCCCGCCTGGCCGTGCGCCGCTGCCAGCGACTTGAAGAGGGCATGCCCGATGCGCTCGATCTGCTTGTCATCGCGGCCGAGGCGGGGCTCAGCCTCGATCAGGCGATCGAGGAGGTGGCGCGCAATCTGCTGACTTCAAACCGGCCCACCGCCGAGGAGTTTGCAACAGCCGCAGCAGAAATGCGGGTCTTGGCAAATCGCAGCGAGGCGCTTGAAAACCTGGTCAAGAGAAGCGAACTTCCGAGCCTGCGCAGCGTCGCCGCCACCTTGAGCCAGTCGCTCCGCTTTGGGACACCGCTTGCTCAATCGCTACGGCTCATCGCTGCCGAAATGCGCAATGATCGCATCGCCCGAATGGAAGAGCGTGCGGCCCGGCTGCCGGTGCTGCTCGCAATCCCGATGATGCTATTCATTCTGCCATCTTTAATGATCGTGATCGGCACCCCGATGGGGCTGCACGTCGTCGACACATTAAAACAAGTTTTTGCGGCGCATCTATAAATGCCAGCGGCAGGTGCTGTATCTGATCTTCACAAATCGACGAAAAGTCAAACTCCAGGCACTTTTTTCCATTACGGATGATGTACGAAGAAATTTCGAGCCCGCGCTAGGGATGGCAACGCAATGATCGGCAAGGCTAGCGCCGCGCTCTGGCTAACATTGCAGCGGTGGCGACGGGACGAGCGGGGCATCACCGCTGTGCTCATAGCGCTTACGCTGATGGCCCTGATCGGATTTACCGGTCTCGGCGTTGAAACCGGGCTATGGTATACGATCCAGCGCTACAACCAGTCGGCAGCGGACGTAGCTGCGATTTCTGGCGCGATGGAACAATCGGGAAGCCGAGCATATTCCGACATCTGTGCATTGACGGAAAACGCGGCGAAGGCGAACGGCTTCAATATCACCACGACCTGGTCGTGTCCCACTGCCTCGCCCACCACTCAGACCAGCTGCACTGGTCTTGCATCAGGCGAA
>JAFAOB010000045.1 GCA_019238055.1 Alphaproteobacteria bacterium | reverse complement strand
GTTCAAGTTTGCACGATCGTCATGCGCCGCGCTCGCCTGAGCAATCGGCGCGAGCCGGAAGCGCTGCGACGAGCCATGCCGGGGATTTCGGGCCGACCCCGCCGGCAGCTCAGTGAGGCGCGGAATATCCCGGCGAGGCGGCATATCCCGGCTGGTAGAGCGGCGGTGGCGGGTAATAGGGCGGCGGCCCGTAACGAGCCCAATAGGGCGGAGGCGGGGGGCCGGCCAGCGCCCGAAACGGCGCCGTGACAATCGCCGCAGCAACACCGAGGACCGCGCCAACGACGCAGAATGGCCAAGCCAGCGGAACCGGCGAGCATGTTGGATAGGGATAATAATAAGGAGGAGGAGGGGCCGGGGCAGGAGGGGGAGCGGAAGACGAAGACGAAGATGGAGAGAGGGAGGGTTGCGCCGTTGTGGTTGCCGGCGGCAGCACCGTGACCGCAGCAGCGATCGCAGAAACTGCGGCAGAAATCGCCAGTCGACGGATGCTCATCAGAGGCTCTCCGAATGGAAATCCGTGCGCTGCGACCGGCGACCTTGCCGATGCGTCCGGGCTGGGTCAATCATCGCAAAGCAGCAGGTTCATAGGGTCGGATACCACGGTTCTGCGTCAATACCGCCCGCCGAGCTTGCGATGATCCCAGCTCGTGATCTTGTGCGGCGTGACCTTGAGGACGACGCGTTTTGGGGCGCTGTCGAGGGCGCCCTGCCGACCGCTTTCGCGGGCGCTGCGGCGATGATTCATGACCCGGCGTACCGCCTCGATATCGTCGATGATCTCGCACGAACCGCGTACCATCACACCCTGCAATTCGGCATAGCTGCCGCCGGTCTCGACCATCAGCCCAACCTTCGGGTTGCGCCGGATGTTCAACACCTTCTGCGCCTTCGCATAAGAGGTCATGTAGAAGGCGCCGTCTTCGACATAAAACCCCATCGCCACGACATGCGGAAACCCGTCCTGGTCGATTGTGGCGAGCGCGCATTTCGTGTTGTCGCGCAGAAACGTCGCCTGTTCCTCAGGCGTCATGCGGATCTGGCGGCGGCGTGGGACCGCCGCCTCGCCCTGCCCGTTTCCCATCGTTACACCGTCTGCAGGATTTCCTCCGGTGCCAACCCCTCACTGACAAGGCCCCGCCAGTCGGCAGCGCGTGGCACGACCGTTTCGGCCGCGCGCAGATGGTAATAGCTCGGCCGGATGCCGGCCGGGGTGCCGCCGTCGCTGGTAGTATCGATTGCCTGGCGCAACAACCGGCGCAATTGGATGATCGCCTTGTCGGCTGGCCCCAAATGTTCCTTGCTGCGGTCGACTATGGCGCCCATCGTCTCCTGGATCGCGCGGTCCTGTACATTGACGCCGTCGATCCCGGTAAAGCTCAGGGTTTTCTGCACCGCGCGATCGATCAGGTAATTGTTGGCACGATTGGCCTTCGAACGAAAGGTCGTCTGATCGACATGCAACGGCCCGTTGCCGATGCCGCGTTCGAGCCGATCATCGTCGGACAGCGGCTCGTCGGTCAGACTGTACTGCCAGTTGTAGACCATTGTGTTTTCGTCATCGATCGGGACCCAGATGTGCCCGGCATCGACGCGGCTGCCGGTTTCCGAGCGCGATGCGCGGATCTGATGGAACGGCAGGATGTAGTGGTAGGTGCGGATATGCGACTCGTCATCGCCAAGCGCCCGGATGCCGGCATATTGATAGCCGTAATCAGTCACATCGACGGTGATGGCGGGCGCTTTGGCGCGGACATAAGCGCTTGACGGCTTGATGCCACCGCGGCCAGCGTCGTCTTTTAGGAGCCGATGCATGATCGGCGCGTGCGAGGTGTCGAGACCGCCTTCAAGCGCCTGCAGCCAGTTGCACTCCTGGATGACTTTCGAGACTTGGCGGTGGCTCTCGGACGCCTGTGTCCAGGCGAATTTCGGCAAGGGCGGGATGCGTTCGGGCAGGCCCATATAGGTCCAGATGATCCCGCCCAGTTCGACTGTCGGGTAGGCGGTCAAATGAACCTTGTGGCAGAATGGCTCGGGCTCGTTCATCTGCTCGATGCAGCTGCCGTCGACCGCGAATTTCCAACCATGATAGACGCAGCGCAGCCCACCCTCCTCGTTGCGCCCGAACCACAAGGAGGCGCGGCGATGCGGGCAATATTCGCCGACAAGGCCGATGCGGCCCTTGGTATCGCGAAAAGCGACAAGGTCTTCGCCCAACAGCCGAACGCGCACCGGCGTGCCGTCAGGTTCCTGCAACTCGCGCGCGAGCAACGCCGGAATCCAATAGAGCCGCATGGTCTTGCCCATCGCGGTATTCTGCCCGACCCGGGTCAGCAGCTCGTTCTCCTCGCGTGGCAGCATGTCGTTTCTCCCGCTGATATCGCCCGACTTTCCAATCGGCGCGGGGGCGAGTCAAGCTGCGGATGATTGAGTGGCAGGCGCCACTATCCCTCAGCCACTCGAACGATAGCCGACTCCCTCTAGAGCCGTCTCACACATGGGAGGTTGCGCGCATTAGAATGCGCACACGGCTTGGTAACCAGTGTCAAGGATTGGTGCAAGCAGCCGCTCTAGACGTAAAGATGCTCGGCCTCGCTCCAGTTCGCAGCTTATGCCGACGAACCAGCTCCTTTTGCTGCAGCGGCGGGTCGAACCCTGTCGGAAGGCCGCGCTCAAGGCCCTGGTGCCAGTCCGACCACCTGTCGAAACTCTTACACTGAAATCGAAGCTGCATGAGCGTCGGAAGCTTTTACATGCACCGCGCTCAATGTCCCATAAGTCGTTAGGGGATTTACGGTTATTCTCTTGGTATGTCAATTGCTACTTATGCGTTAGTAAGCCGAAATCGGTTTCGGCTGCTGCACAGATGAGACATATCATGAGACGTAGTAATCAGCTCTTTTTCGGGATCGCGGCAGCGGGGTTGCTGTTCGGATCGACGGCGCTGACCGATCTTGCCCAGGCAGCGCCCCTTCAATACACGGGAGTCTGTCCCTCTACATCGGGTCATAACGCCGAAGGTGGCGGCGGGACGGGCTCCACATCAGACTGCAATCTCTTGATCGTGTTCAACGCGAACGGCTCGATCACAACAACAGGCCCTGGAGGAGCTTACGAGAGCATCGAAGATGCACTAATCGGTGTGGTCAATAACAGCGGCAACACTATCACCAGCTTCAATCTGACCAATCCTGGCGCTAACATCTTCGGTTTCGAGGGCGACGGCATCGACAGTTATGTAAACCCGCCATCCGGCAGCATTTCGGATAATTCAAAGGACAGCACGGGCTATGGTGGTCCGTTGGTGTGGTTCTCAAACATCAACGCGGCGAAGGATACCGGCACGATCAATATCATCGGTGGATTGGCGAGCGGTACTGGCGACGTGAACTGTCCGCAATTCTCGCCGAACGCCAATCCGGGCACGTGTGATGCAACTTATTTTTCGCTCGAAGATCCGGTCAGCCTGAACGCACCACCAACAGTTGTACCGACTCCCGAACCGACGAGCCTGGCTATCATCGGAGTGGCCTTTGCTGGGCTTGGTCTGGCGCGCCGCCGTTACCGGGCCAGAAATGGGTAAATCGTCCAAATCGCAAGATCGCTTCCCTTTGGTCGCTCGCAAAACCGGGTAAGCTTTCTACCCCAAGCGAAGCGGCGTCGGGCCCCTCCTCACCGGCGCCGCCGCTTTCTTTTTTGTCTCGCGTCCCTTGAACCTCAAATCAAATGGATTTTTGAAAAAAGACCAAGCAGGCACGCAGGCTGTTCGCGCTACACAGCCGGAAGCTCCCCGCGATTGTTTATAGGACGCACAGGCGTTCAGTAGATTCTATGTGCCGGTAGATTCCTACGTCCGACCCTCGGAGTTGTCGGCGATCTTATCGTTCAATGCTTGTTGGATCTCTCTTAGAATCGCCATTGCCGCGTCACAGCGAGGTTTGCGGCTGATAATCGGCCGCCCAATCACAAGATAGTTGGATCCATTCTTAATAGCATCGTATGGAGTAACGACCCGCTTTTGATCATCCAGTGAGGAATTGTCCGGTCGAATGCCTGGCGTAACGATCAAAAAATCTTTTCGTTCAATGTTCTCTCTGATCAGCCGTACCTCTTTGGCGGAAGATATGACGCCGTCGCACCCGCGATCCGCGGCAAACTTGGCTCTCTCGAGAATAAACTCGTCCAGCGACGCGGCACTGCCGTATTCTCTTTTCAAATCTTCTTGGGTCATATAGGTAAGAAGCGTTACCACCAAAATTTGCAATGTCGTATTACCGCGCGCCTTGACAGCCGCTTCCATGATCGGCTGCTGTCCGGCGACAGTAATGAATTTTACTCCTAGTGCCGCCGCCGCCCGCACAGCACCTTCCACTGTGGCCGGAATATCGAAAACCTTCAAATCCAGAAAAACGGCTTTCGATTCTGCCTTTAGATGGCGCAACAGATCATGCAACTCTGGATCGAGAAGCAAATGCGGGCCGATCTTATAGAATGAGACGGTGTCATCCAGCTCTTGGACGATCCCCTTTGCCTCCCTGACACTGCCGACATCGAGAGCGACAATGAGCCTATCCCGCGCCTGAACGCGTACTGGGTTAGTGTCGAAAAGGGCTGGCGCCATTAGCTACTCCGCATTTGGCAATGCACGTATCTTCGTACGTCGCCGGAAGAAATCCGTTCGAAAACAGCGGTCGCCTTCGGGTCCGCTCCCCTTATGCATGGCCCGAACGGCAAATACGATCACCCGATAGCCATCCGCGGCTTTCTCTGGCGACAGCCAGACTTTATCATGCCCGGTCCAATCGGAGACTCACGAATGCCTGCTGACGCTCCTGCCGCTCCCATATCAGTGTCACCGATCCGATGGCCGAATTATCGCGAGGCCGATTTTATCATCCGCAATTATGTATTCCGCAGCGGCGAGACGCTGCCCGAGCTTAAGCTCCATTACCGCACACTCGGGACGGCAAAGCGCAACGCGGCAGGCAAGATCATCAACGGCGTCCTGTTGTTGCAGGGCAATACCGGCACCGGCGCCAATTGGCTGCGCCCGACCCTTGCCGACGAGCTGTTTGGGCCCGGGCAGCCGCTCGATGCCGAGGAACATTTCCTGATTATGCCGGACGCGATCGGGCGCGGCGGATCCAGCAAGCCTTCGGACGGGCTCAAGGGGAAATTTCCCCACTACCGCTATCATGACATGGTCGAATCGGGTTATCGGCTGATCACCGAGGCCCTTGAGATCGCCCATCTCCGCCTTGTGATCGGCAGCTCGATGGGCGGCATGCATGCCTGGATGTGGGCCGAGATGTACCCCGACCTGATGGATGGCGTGGTGCCGCTCTCCTGCCAACCGATCGAAATCAGCGGACGCAACTGGATCAGCCGGCGTGCCGCCGCCGAAGCGATCCGGCATGATCCGGAGTGGAACAACGGGGATTACGACCGCAACCCGAGCTATTACATCTGGACCGCGGCCGCAAACTCGCTCCGTACCGAGAGTGCGACGCGCATTCAGGAGCTGGCGCCGACCCGTGCCGCCGCCGATGCGCTCTATGAAGAGCGTGTGGCGCAGGCCGCACGCGGCGACGCCAACGACCAGCTGTGGGCGATCGAGGCGATCATGGACTACAATCCCGAACCCGACCTCGACAAGATCAAGGCCAAGGTCCTGCTGATCAACACCGCGGAAGACGAGGCCAATCCGCCCGAGCTCGGCACCGTCGAACGGGCGATGCGGCGGGTGCGCCGCGGCCGTTATGTGCTGATCCCGGCGAGCGAGAAAACCCACGGCCATTTCACCCATTTCTATGCCGAAGTGTGGAAGCCATATCTGATCGAGTTCATGAAGACCCTCGACCAGTCTGAATAAAGGCGAAATCTATGGGCATGCTCGACGGGCGGGTAGCGCTGGTCACCGGCGGCAGCAAGGGCCTCGGCGCCGCAACCGCCCGCCTTTTCGCCGAAGCGGGAGCGCGCGTCGTCATTACCTTTGGCAATGATGCCGACGCGGCCGAGAGCCTGATCACGAATCTGTCCGGCACCGGCCACCGCGCCAGTCGCACGCCGGCGCAGGACACGCCCGCAATCGAGAGCCTTGCCGCCGAGATCGCCGTCATCGAGGGCCGGCTCGACATCCTCGTCAATAATGCGGGCAGTACCCGCGTCATTCCGCACGCCGATCTGCGTGCGCTCGACGATGCGTTTTTCGATTTCGTGCTGGCCGTCAATCTGCGCGGTCCGTTCGCCACGGTGCGCGCCTGCCAGCCATTGCTCAGAGCGAGCGGACAAGGGCTCATTGTCAATGTCGGTTCGGTCTCGGGTGTGCGCGGCGGCGGCAGCAACATCGCCTACGCCGCGGCCAAGGCCGGGTTGCATACGATGACGATGTCGCTGGCGCGAGCCTTGGCACCCGAGATCCGGGTTGTGGCCGTCGCCCCGAGCCTGATGGAAACGCCGATGTCGGACATGTGGACGGCGCAGCAGCGCGCCCAGCGGATCGCGAGCAACCCGCTCAAACGCATTGCTCAGGCCGAAGAGGTGGCTGCGGTGATCCTCGGGCTCGCGACGACGATGGCATTTGTCAACGGCACGATCATCCCGGTCGATGGCGGCAGTCTGTTGTGACGGCAAATCCGGGCTGCCCGTCGCGCAACTGACCTGAACAAGCCGGCGCTCCGAATCCGGGGCTTTGATGATGTCGGGAAGATAGGGTCCAAGCCGTCTTGGACAGCGACCCGGTGCGACAGCTTTGTTGACAGAGTGCAGCGCGCCGATATAGTGCCGCGCTCGCTGGCGAGCAGACTTGCCGGCGTCCCGTTGTGCGCGCTGGATGGTTGCGCCGACGGTGCCATAACCTATATCGGTCGACACCATGTTTGCAGTGATCCGAACCGGCAGCAAGCAATACCGCGTTGCCAAGAATGACGTGATTGCGGTCGAAAAGCTGGCCGGCGAGCCGGGCGATGCGATCCAATTCCACGAAGTGCTGATGATCGGCGAGGGGGCTGCGGTTGAAACCGGCGCGCCGCTGCTCGCCGGGGCTGCAGTCAGCGCGACCGTGGTCGAGCAGACCCGCGCGGCAAAGATCATCGTCTTCAAGAAAAAGCGGCGGCACAATTATCGGCGCAAGAAGGGCCATCGCCAGCACCAGACGCTGCTGCGCATCGAAGACATCAGCGGTGCCGGTTTCGCACCGGCGGCAACCGAGCATGCTGCTGCGGAAGAAGAATGGCCGGCCGCGCAAGAGGGGCCCGCTGTCGAATCAGAAGCAGAGGCGACTGGGCAAGACATGCCGGCAGCGGACCCAGGAGCGGCCTTGGACGAAGGAGTTTCAGATGGCACATAAAAAGGCGGGTGGTTCCTCGCGCAATGGCCGCGACAGCCGCGGCCGCCGTCTCGGCGTAAAGAAATTCGGCGGCGAGATCGTGATCCCCGGCAATATCATCGTGCGCCAGCGCGGCACCAAATTTCATGCCGGCGACCATGTCGGCATTGGCCGCGACCACACCTTGTTTGCGATTGCCGGCGGTGCGGTTCGCTTCCACACCGGTCTCGCCGGCCGCACCTATGTTTCGGTCGTACCGCCCGCGGCATCGGCCGCACCGGCACCAAATCCGTCGGCCGAAGCCGCCGAATAGCCGTTTCCCGACAGGCCAAAGAAAAGGGGGAGCGGCCCGGCCGTTCCCCTTTTTTGTGTCTTGATGGCGTTATCCCATGCAGTTTCTCGACCAGTGCAAGCTCTATCTGAAAAGCGGTGACGGCGGGCGTGGTGCCGCCAGCTTTCGCCGCGAGAAATTCATCGAATTTGGCGGACCCGACGGCGGCAACGGCGGCAACGGCGGCGATATCGTCTTTGCCGCAGCGGAAAATCTGAACACACTGATCGACTTTCGCTATCGTCAGCATTTCCGGGCCGCGAATGGCAGGCCCGGAGCGGGACGCGAAAAGACCGGCGCCAATGGCGACGACCTCGTCCTGCAGGTCCCGGTCGGAACCCAAATCATGGACGAGGATAATCGCGAGGTGTTGGCCGATCTGATCCGGCCGGGCCAGCGTGTCGTCCTGCTCCATGGCGGCGACGGCGGCTTTGGCAATGCCCACTACAAAACCTCAACCAACCGCGCGCCGCGCCGCGCCGATCCCGGTTGGCCGGGCACGGAAGCCTGGGTGTGGCTGCGGCTCAAACTGATCGCCGATGTCGGTCTGGTCGGCATGCCCAATGCCGGCAAATCGACCTTTCTCGCTTCGGTGTCGCACGCGCGGCCAAAGATCGCCGATTATCCGTTCACGACCCTGAAGCCGCAACTTGGCGTCGTCCGCCTGGGTGACGACGAATTGGTCCTCGCCGATCTTCCGGGGCTGATCGAGGGGGCGAGCGAAGGTGTCGGCATCGGCACCCGGTTCTTGGGCCATGTCGAGCGCTGTGCGGTGATCCTGCACCTGATCGATGGCACGCTCGATGATGTCGCCGCGACCTATCGGGCGATCCGCGAGGAACTCGCGGCATATGGCCACGGGCTTGTGAGCAAGCCCGAAATTGTCGGGCTCAACAAGATCGATGCGCTTGATGCCGAAGCCGTCGCGGCGAAGTTGCACCGGCTGCGCAGTACCGCCGGACGGATCACGACGGTACTGCCGTTGTCTGCCGCCACCGGCGACGGCGTGCCGGAGGTGGTGGGCAAGCTCTTCGCGGTGCTCGCCGAGCACCGTGCGGCGCAGCACCAGGGAGCGATGCTGGACGCATTCGCTGAGCCCACCTGAGCGCCGACCTCGCCATTGCCGCGCAGCCGCCGGTTGCGGCGCTGGTGACGGCGCGGCGGCTCGTCGTCAAGATCGGCTCGGCATTGCTCGTTGCCGAGGATGGTCGGGTACGCAGTGCCTGGCTCGACCTGTTGGCCGATGATGTCGCGCGCTGCCGCGCTCGCGGTCAGGACGTGATCCTCGTGTCATCGGGCGCGATCGCAGTCGGCCGCCGGCATCTCGGCCTCACCGGCAACCGGCTGCGGCTCGAGGAAAAGCAGGCGGCGGCCGCCACCGGGCAGATCCGCCTTGCCCACGCCTACCAGGAGGCGCTGGCGCGTCATCGCATCACCGTCGCGCAGGTCCTGCTGACCTTGGAAGATACCGAGGCGCGGCGCCGCCACTTGAACGCGCGCGCCACCTTTTCCCAGCTCTTGGGGCTTGGCGCGGTGCCGGTCGTCAACGAGAACGACACAATCACCACCGCCGAGATCCGCTTTGGCGACAACGACCGGCTTGCGGCGCGCGTCGCGCAGATGACGAGCGCGGACACGCTGGTCCTGCTGTCGGATATCGACGGTCTCTATACCGCCGACCCGCGCAAGGATCCGCAGGCGCGCCATGTCCCGGTTGTGCATGAGATCGGCCCCGAGATCGAGGCGATGGCCGGCGAGGCAGCACCCGGCTACAGCTCGGGCGGGATGGTGACCAAGCTCGCGGCGGCGCGCATCGCGATCGCTGCCGGTTGCCGCATGCTGATCGCGCGCGGCGTGCCGCAAGCCGATCATGCGGTGGCGCCGCTCGCCGCGATCGAAGCCGGCGCGCGCGCCACCTTGTTTTTGCCGCGCGGCGAGCCGCGATCGGCGCGCAAGGCATGGATCGCGGGCACGGTCGAGCCGTCGGGCGTGGTTGTCGTCGACGACGGCGCGGCACTCGCCTTGCGGCGCGGCCGCAGCCTGCTGCCGGCCGGCGTCGTTGCGGTCGAGGGGATATTCGAGCGCGGCGACGCGGTGATCGTCCGCACTCGCGCCGGCGGCGAAGCGGGCCGCGGGTTATCGGCGTATTCGAGCGCCGATATTCGGCTGATTGCCGGGCACAAGAGTGGTGAAATCGCCAGCATTCTCGGTTATCGTGGGCGAGACGAGATCATTCATCGCGACGATCTGGTGGTGAGCGAGAGCCGATGACGCCCAATCCTATCACTGGCGAAGTTTTATTGCGCGAGCGCACGCCGAGTTCGCAGGCGGACCTCATCCGCGAAATGCAAGCGATTGGGCAGCGCGCACGCAAAGCTGCGGCAATGCTGGCGCTGGCGTCGGCCGAGGCGAAGACGAGCGCGCTGCGCGCTACTGCGGCCGCGGTTCAGGCGAACGCATCGGCGATCCTTGCCGCCAACGCGCGTGACCTCGCCGAGGCGGATGGCGAGGATCTGGCTCCGGCTCTGCGCGACCGGCTCGCCCTCGATCCGAAGCGGCTCGAGGCGGTGGCCGCGGGTCTCGAAGCGATCGCCGCATTGCCGGACCCGGTCGGCCGCTCGCTTGCCCGCTGGATGCGCCCCAACGGGCTCGACATCGAGCGCGTGTCGGTGCCGCTCGGCGTCATTGGCATCATTTACGAGAGCCGGCCAAATGTCACCGCCGATGCCGGCGGGCTGGCCCTTAAATCGGGCAACGCCGCGATCCTGCGCGGCGGTTCGGAGAGCTTTTATTCCTCGCGCGCGCTGGTCACGGCTTTGGCCGAGGGGCTGCGCACCGCAAGCCTGCCGCAAGCGGCGATACAGCTGGTGCCGACACGCGATCGCGCCGCGGTCGGGCTGATGCTGGGGATGAATGAGTATATCGATGTGATCGTCCCGCGCGGCGGGCGGTCGCTGATCGAGCGAGTCCAGCGCGAAAGCCGCATTCCGGTCATCGCTCATCTCGAAGGTATCTGCCACACTTATGTCGATGGCGCGGCCGACCCAAAAAAGGCGCGCGCTGTCGTGTTGAACGCCAAAATGCGCCGGGTCTCGATCTGTGGCGCCACCGAAACCCTGCTCGTCGACCGCAATATCGCGACAACCTTGATGCCGCAGATCCTTGCCGATCTGCGCACCGCCGGCTGTGAGCTTCGCGGTGATGCTGCGGTGCGGACGATCGACCCCGCGGTTCTCCCTGCCGCCGAGGAGGATTGGCGCACCGAATATCTCGACGCGATCCTGTCGGTCGCGATCGTCGACGGGGTCGAGGGCGCGATCGGGCACATCAATCATTGGGGTTCGCACCACACCGACGCAATCATCACCGAGGATGAGGCTGCAGCGGAGCGGTTTTTGCGCGAGGTCGACAGTGCGATTGTGCTGGTCAACGCGTCGACCCAGTTCGCCGATGGCGGCGAGTTCGGCATGGGAGCGGAAATCGGGATCTCGACGCAGCGCTTGCCGCCGCGTGGCCCGGTCGGCGCCGAGCAATTAACCACCTACAAATATCTCGTCCGCGGCAACGGTCAGGTGCGCCCTTGAATTGGCAACGGCCCGGTCCCGCAGGGGCAACCTCGATCCGCCCTGCCCAGGCGTTTTGCCGGGCTTCCGCGCAGCCCTCCAGCTCAAACTGAAAGGCAGCGCAACCGACTTGCCGAATACAAAGGGACATCGGCGGCACCGCCGTATCGGTCTGCTCGGCGGATCATTCAATCCCGCGCATCAGGGTCACCTTCGTTTGAGCCTTGCAGCATTGCGGCACCTCGATATTGACGAGGTGTGGTGGATGGTCTCGCCGCAAAACCCGCTCAAACCGGTCGCCGGCATGGCGCCATTCGCCGAACGCCTGCAGCAGGCGCAAAACGTTGCTTCTCGTTACCGGCGCATCCGCGTCACCGATATCGAAGCCCGGCTGGGAGGATCTTATTATACCGCCGACACGCTCAAAAGCCTGACGCGGCGATTTCCACGGTGGCGCTTCGTGTGGCTGATGGGCAGCGACAATCTCGTTCAGTTACCGCAATGGGCTCACTGGACCGAAATTTTCCGGACCGTACCCGTTGCTGTCTTCGATCGCCCTTCCTATTCTCAAAGAGCGCTCGCTGGTATCGCGGCGCAGCGCTTTGCACGCAATCGGATGCCGGAAAACACCGCCCGTCAGTTGGCCGAGACAAAACCACCAGCCTGGGTGTTCTTTCATACGAGGCTCGATCCGACGTCGGCAACGCGGATACGGTCCGAGCGCAATCAGGTCCCACCGACATCTTTAACGGAGCAAAAAACCGAATTGAGTACAGCGACTATTACTGCCCTGCCTTCACATCCGCGCTGGCAACCCCGGCCGACGGAGCCGAAAGAGCTGCTTGATCTGGTGTTAAAGACGCTTGACGATGGCAAGGCGGAGGAGATCGTCACGATCGATCTTGCCGGCAAGACGACAATCGCCGATTACATGGTGATTGCCACAGGGCGTTCCGCACGACAGGTCGGAGCCTTGACCGAGCATCTCGAAGAGGCGCTCTCGCGCCACATCAAGATTTCGATCGAGGGCAAGGAGCAAGGAGACTGGGTGCTGATCGACGCCAGCGATGTGATCGTGCATCTGTTCCGGCCTGAAATTCGCGCCTACTACAATCTCGAAAAAATGTGGGGCGAATCTCTTCCCGACGCCGAATTTATGCGGCAGTAAAGCGGGACGCCGCCGATCCGGCTTCGCATACTCGCCATCGGCCGGCTGCGCAGCGGGCCGCTGAAAGATCTGCAGACATTTTACGCGGTACGCATCATTCCGCCGCCGGCGGTTATCGAGTTCGACGTCAAACAGCGTTTGCCGCCGGCAATGGCGAAAGCCCGGGAAGCCGAGCTGATCCTCAAAGCATTGCCAATCGAAACGCCGCTTATAGCGCTCGCTGAGCGGGGAACGGCTTGGTCGAGCCGCGAACTGGCGGATCGGCTCGGTCAATGGCGCGATCGCGGCACCGCGGAACTCGCTTTTGCGATCGGCGGCGCCGAGGGGTTGGCCGCTACCGTCCTCGATCGCGCGGCGGCGGTCCTCTCGCTTGGTCCGATGACTTGGCCGCATTTGCTGGTTCGCGGCATGCTGCTCGAGCAGCTTTATCGCGCGCAGCAGATCCTTGCCGGCCATCCGTATCATCGGGAGT
Organism: Alphaproteobacteria bacterium; assembly: GCA_019238055.1. Classification (GTDB taxonomy): domain Bacteria; phylum Pseudomonadota; class Alphaproteobacteria; order ATCC43930; family CGMCC-115725; genus AP-15. The sequence goes on along the minus strand of JAFAOB010000045.1, from coordinate 11,331 downwards.
AGGGCCGCCGTCCGCAGGAGTAACCCCCACAGGAGTAACTCAATGTATCGCATCGGCGTCGATGTCGGCGGCACCTTTACCGATCTCGTCGCGGTCGACGAAGAAGGCCGCACGATTCTGGAAAAGGCCGTGACGACGCCCGCCGATCCCTCCATTGGCGTCCTCGAGGGGCTGGCCCTATTGGCGGCGCGCCTCGGTCTCGACCGCGCCGCACTCCTCGCACAAACAGAGCGTATCGTCCATGGCACCACAGTAGCGACCAACGCCCTGTTGGAGCGCAAGGGCGCGCGGGTCGGGTTGCTGATCACGGAAGGCCATCGCGACGTCATCGAGATGCGCGAGGGGCTCAAGGACGACCGCTACAATTTGCGCATGCCGCCTCCCGAACAGCTGGTGCCACGCAAATTGCGCATCGGCGTGCGCGAACGGGTGCGTGCCGACGGCCGGATCGAAACACCGCTCGACCACGCCTCACTTGACGCTGCGATAGCGGCGTTAAAGCGCGAGCGGGTCGAGTCGGTGGCGGTGTGCTATCTGCACGCGTGGCGTGATCCCCGTCACGAGCACATCACCGGCGCCGCCATCGCGCGCGAACTGCCGCAGGCTCACACATCGCTGTCGGCGGCGGTCCTGCCGCAGATCAAGGAATTCGAGCGGGTCTCGACGACTGTCGTCAACGCGTATGTTGGCCCGGTGCTGTCGCTTTATCTGGGGCGGCTAGAGCGTCGTCTCACCGAAGCCGGCTACAATGGACCGACACTGATCATCCAATCGCATGGCGGAGTGACGCCGATCGCCGAGGCCGGGCGGCTTGCCGCCGGCGCGGTACTGTCGGGTCCGGCGGGAGGTGCTGCCGGCAGCGTTTATGCCGCACACCTCCTTGGCGAAGGCAATCTGATCCCGTTTGATATGGGCGGGACCAGCACCGACATCTCGCTGATCGTCGAGGGTGCGCCAAGCCTCGCCCCGAGCCGGCGCATCGCGGGCCACACAATCGCGCTGAACAGCCTCGACATCGTCAGCATCGGCGCCGGCGGCGGCTCCATCGCGCGGGTCGATACCGGCGGCATTCTGCATGTCGGGCCGCAAAGTGCCGGGGCGCTGCCGGGACCCGCCTGCTATGGGGCCGGCGGCTTCCTGGCCACCGTCACCGACGCCAATCTGGTGCTGGGCTATCTCGACCCGGCGAGTTTTCTGGGTGGCCGGCGAAAGCTCGATCGCGCCGCCGCCGAAGCCGCCATTGACTGCATCGCCGCCGATCTCGGCACCGACCGGCTTACTGCAGCGCAGGGCATCCACCGCGTCGTCAATACGACGATGGCCGAGGGCGTGCGGCTGGTTTCGGTACGCCGCGGGGTCGATCCACGGCGTTTCGCATTGCTCGCTTTTGGCGGAGCCGCCGGGCTTCATGCAACCGATATCGCCCGCCAGCTCGATATCTCACGGGTCGTTGTGCCGCGGGTTGCGGCGGTGTTGTTGGCCTGGGGAATGCTGACCACCGATCTGCGCTTCGAGGTGGCGCGCACGCATATTGGCGACACTCGATCGCTCGACGGCGCCGCTTTGCGGCGGCTGTTCGAGGACATGGAGGCCGAGGGGTTGGCGCGGTTGCGGGCTTCCTTTGACGGCCCGGCGCGGATTTCGCGTGCGGTCGATATGCGCTATGGCGAGCAGGTGTTCGAAATCACGGTTCCACTGGACAGCATCGACTGGACCCGGCCCGATCCGCTGCCCGAGATCATCGAGCGATTTCATCGCCGGCACGAAGACCTCTACACCTATGCGATGCGTGACCAGGAAATTGTCATGGTCAATGTGCGGGTTGCGGTCTCCGGCATGCTTTCGACCTTGCCGCAAGAGCCGCTGCTGTCCGCCGCAGCACCGGCACCGCCCCGCGGCGAGCGCCAGATCTGGCTTGGACACTGGGTCGCTGCACCGGTCTGGGATTTTGAAGCGCTCGCCGCGGCCCAGAGCATCACCGGCCCTGCCATCATCGAATCGCCGATGACGACAGTTTTACTGCGCTCTGGCGACCGCGCGGCGGTCACCCAATTTGGCTGGCTCGACATCGCTGTCCCGTCCCGCCAGTAAACTGGCATAGGTCGTGGCGACTAGGGGATGAGCTTCTCGGCGCTGGTCTGCATGGCGCGGGCTGTAATCCCGTAACGAGCCGTTTCGCGCGGCCATAGGTTGCGGGGCGGCCTGCTTGAGCTTGACTTGGTCAAGGCGCAAGCCTATCTCCAGCCCGGTTCGCCGCGGACAGGCGGGAGCCCAGCGCAATGGATATGACGATGGAACCACACCCTAGTTGCTGCGCAGGTAACCGGTGGTTCCGGGTGGACGAAAAGTCGGCCCAGCTCTAGGTTGAGCCGCCGATCCCGTCTCCTCGGCAGCCGCCGGCTGCCTGCCTTGGAGACGGACAATGGATATCAACATCGCTGCAAAGGGGGCGGCGGCATTTGCCCCGATCATCGCCCGGCCGGTCGATCGCCTGCCGGCACTGCGAGCCCAAGTCGCGCATCATATTCCCGGCAGGCTGCGCCTCCGCTCGCCCTTGCTGAAGGACAACCCCCGCGCGGCTGAAGAAGCAACCCGCCGCCTAGCGGAAATCGAGGGGTTGACGTCGGTAACGGCGAACCCCGACGCAGGGAGCCTGCTGGTGAGGTACGATCCCACGGTCACGGCGCCGGACAAATTGCTCGAGTTGCTGGCGAACCAGGGGCACATCTGTGCGCCCGATCAGGCGCGCATCGATCCGGACGAGTCCTGGGCCGACAGACTCGCAAATGTCGTCACCCGTTGGCTGATCGACACCGTCGCAGAGCACCTCGCATTGGCCGTAATCGGCGCTCTGACCTGATACGCCTGCGGCGGCGCTACCCATGCTACCCATCGTCTTGCAGCGACAACAGGGTCGCGTTGCCGCCGGCAGCCGTGGTGTCGATCGAGGTGGTGCGCTCGGTTGCGAAGCGGTGCAGATAGCGCGGACCGCCGGCCTTGGGGCCAGTGCCGGACAGCCGCTCGCCGCATTCACGGGCGCCGTCAGGCTGCGCCGAAATCGGCGGCGCTCGCGCGGCCGATTTCCCGGTTCGACGGGAAATGTTCGGAAATGTCGCTTCGGCGACGTGATTTGATGGTCAAAATCATTCATTTATCAATAGTGTGCAAGCGAATTCCCGTGATGCCCGCAAACCGGAATTTTGGCGACCTTAACCGAGAATTGGTTCTGCCGAACCAGGAATTGGCGGCAGCATCAACTCCCATCAATCTGCAAGTACCGCCTGCGTCCGTATCTCCTATTGCATGCCACCTCCGCCCCACGGACTTTTTCGGCATCAAGATGGTGGGCATCCTCCCGGGTCTGCCGAGCCCCCCTCGTACGCGGCGAATTTGTCAAATTTACCAGTGCTAGACCCAGCGAGGTGCTGGCGTTTGAAGAGGGCGTGTCCACATCGCGCTATGAGCTGAGAAGATGTGTAATCAGCATTCATTTGAGGGGCCGGTGTGATGCGCATCACACCGGGTGCCTCGTCTCCTCGTCTATATGAGATTCTGCGTTAACCAAATTGGCCGGCGCCTAATGAGAAAACTCATGGCTTACCATTCAGAGAGTTCCGCGGCAGAGGCTAGCTCCGGTATGGAGCTATCGAGCTGAACAAGGGTCGTATTCGCTCCCTGCGCGAAGGAAGTGTGTGCCACCCGCTTTAAATATGGTAAATGAGGGTGTTCTACGGCTGCGAACACGGATCGAGAAGTTCAGATCCGACGCACGATTTACCACACTCGCGATTGGTTTCTCGGCACGCCCACCCGAATATCCGACCAAATCGAACAGGTCGAGCTTTTCGCGCTGGCAGCGGGGCCGATCCGCGGTCAGGGAGGATACCATGAACCTTCGCGCTCGCGGGCTGCTCATGCTCGGCAGGCGTTGACCCCATTCGCGGAAAGGCGGCCGATCAGCAAATGTAGACGCCATCGGACGAGCGGCGGGGGGATGGCACCTCGTCGTTTTCCACCTCGTCAATGAAGCGCCCCGTGTCGATTTCAGGGATCGGAGCAATCCCTCGTCGCCCTGGGTCAGGTTGCTAAGCTCATGTTGGTGATTGAGCGAGTGTAGGGCGGAACACCGCAGCGTATTCCGCATCTTCGCCTTCGCTGCGTCTCGGCAATTTCCTTTGGTTCGCCGTTGTCCCTCCGTGCTCCCCTTCAGGGATGCGGTTCCGATGGCAATGACCGGGACGAAGAGCACCAACCGGCAACGGTTGGCGGTGGAAGGCGCTGCGCTTCTCCAGCCTAGGCTTGCCGCTCTGATGTGAGCAGAACGAGCGCAGATTACGGTATAGGGCGGGCTGGGACTCGCGGCCACGAGAACAGCCGTGGCTGACGATGACCTAGCCGGTTCAGCCTACTCGGGCCTGCGCGAGGCGATGAACCGGCTCGAACAGGTCGATGTCTTGGCGCTGGCCTCAAGCCGGAGCCTCGGTGATCTCGCGACCGGTCCGATTGGCGAGCTGATTTCCACCAGCTTTCGCGTGCGGCCGCGCCAGGCCAGATCGATGCAGACCGTTGAGCGGATGCTGGCTGCTGGCGAAGCCATACTCAATCGGAGCAGGCGTCTCGACAGGCTCACGATGGACGCAGTTGCAGACGAGGCAGGCGTCACCCCACAAGCAGCATATCGCTATTTCAGCGACATCCATGATCTGATCCTGCTAGGTCTGCGCCGTGTGCAGGCAATCGAACATGAGCGGCTGCTCGCTTTCATGACGACGCAGACCTTCGATACCGAGACCGATCTTGCGAATGCGAGCGTGGCGTTCGTTCTTCAGGCCTACCAGCAGATGGCCCAGATTCCTGCTGCGATCAGAGATCGCATCGTGCGGGATTACTATGATGTCTGTTACGACGCGCTGTGGAGGGTCTCTGAGAAGATCCACGTCGTGATGGTTCAACGCGGTGATCCGTGCGCCGACATCGACGTCATGCAACTCGCCGCCGCCCTCATCGCTGTGGTTGCGGTTGCGAAATCATTGTTCTTGCGCGACACCGCTCTCCTCCGCCAGCACGACGCCCAACTCATGATGATCGGCATTTTCCTCGGCGCGCTACACGCCGCCCCGCATCATCGCACCCGTTGACGGCAAGGTGCCTGCATCGAGGGCGCGGGCTAGACCTAAACCGATCCATCGCTCTCGGCGCGAGGTCCGGCGCATCGCGCCAGGAAGCAGGCGCAAGGTGGTTTCCGCGCCCCGTTATGCAAATGGATCGCAGACCCCTGGCAGCGAGTTTAGCAGCGCCTGCAGGCCGCTCGTCCAACGCACGGTATCAGCACCGGGCAGCGAGCCCGATTTCCTCGCCATCTCTAAAGCCGGCAATCGAGCCACCGCACCCGAAAACTGACTTTTTCAACATTTGCCGGCCGGACACCGCAATATATCTGAGCTATTGCTTTTTGGTTAACTCAATGAGGTTAACTCAACGGAAATGGGAGATACAGACCATACAGACCACACCAGAGGTTGGTTACACATTTGTACACTTCCAAAGCACGTAGAAGTTTATAAAACCCATTCCGACACTCAAATCACTGGCATTCCCCAATCAATCCTTAGGATGGTGAGCGCGTAGCGCTTAGGGTGGGTTGAGCGGGAAGCGAAACCCATCATCGGAACGAGAGCAGGGCTATCCCGCTTTGATGGCAGAGTGCGACGTACCGGGTCGGCAACGGCGTAACGCGAAGGATTCGCGCCGATGCCATCGCCGAAAATTTCTGGTTCTGAACGGCGATCATATTCGCGGCCGCGAAGTTTGTTTACAGGATGCGCAAATCGGTTCGGCGACCGACAAGCGCGGGTTCTTTTTTGCTTCAATCGGAACACGGAACATCTCTATGGCTTTATTGGTGCAGGATTTTTATCGCAGCTCGAACGGCGACCGCTGGCAGCTCGTCCATGATCCTGCCTCGGGGCGGTCGTTTGTCAGGCACGAGCCCAATCTCGCCTCCGGCGGGCGGATCACCGAAACCGATGTCGAAGAGTTCCTGAACCGGACCGGGACCAGTCCCGAGAACCTCGCCTTGCGGGCTCTGTTGCAGAAATCAGCCTCCTAGCCCATTAGCTGGGCTGCATCGTCGGAGCTGAGCAGCGTCGTCGCGATACTCACTCCCTGCACCAAGGAGCGCCACACGCGCCACGCCCCGCTAACCGTCCTCCTGCAGCGACAGCAGGGTCGCGTTGCCGCCGGCAGCGGTGGTGTCGATCGAGGTGGTGCGCTCGGTCGCGAAGCGGTGCAGATAGCGCGGACCGCCGGCCTTGGGGCCGGTACCCGACAGGCGCTCGCCGCCAAATGGCTGCACGCCGACGACGGCGCCGATCATGTTGCGGTTGACGTAATTGTTGCCGGTGCGCATCCGGCCGAGAATATGCCGCACATTCTCGTCGATGCGGCTGTGGATGCCAAGTGTCAGACCGTAGCCGGCGGCGTCGATTTCGTCGAGCGCGTCGTCGAGCCGGTCGGCCGGCCAGCGTATGACGTGCAGGATCGGGCCAAAGACTTCACGGTCGAGCAGCCGGGCACTCGCGATCTCAAAGGCACGCGGGGCAAAAAACGTGCCGTGCTCGGCGCCTGATGGCAAGCGGCATTGATAGAGGAGCCGGCCTTCGTGCCGCATGCGCGCGGCGTGCCTATCGAGCGCGGCGCGGGCGTCGGCGTCGATCACCGGGCCGATATCGGTCGCGAGCAGCGCCGGGTCGCCGATCACCAATTCGGCCATTGCCCCGGCCAGCATGTCGAGAAGGCGGTCGGCGATGTCGGCTTGAACGTAAAGCAGCCGCGCCGATGAACAGCGCTGGCCGGCGCTGTCGAAGGCCGAAGTCACCAAATCGGTCACGACCTGCTCGGGCAGCGCCGAGGAATCGACAATCATCGCATTTTGCCCGCCGGTTTCGGCAATCAACGGCACGAGCGGGCCGGGACGCCGGGCCAGCGCCAGCGCAATAGCCCGGGCGGTCTCGGTCGAGCCGGTAAAGGCGACACCGGCGATCCGCGGATCGGCGACGAGCGGCGCCCCGACCTTGTCGCCGGTGCCGGGCAACAGGTGCAACACATCGGCGGGAATACCAGCCTCGTGCAGCAGCTGCACCGCGGCGGCGGCGACGAGCGGGGTCTGCTCGGCCGGCTTGGCGATGACCGCGTTGCCGGCGGCAAGGGCCGCAGCGATCTGGCCGGTAAAGATTGCGAGCGGAAAATTCCACGGCGCGATACAGGCAAAAACGCCGCGCCCGTGCAGCACCACCTCGTTGCGCTCGCCGGTCGGACCGGGCATCGGCTCGGGGGCGGCGAAATCCGCACGGGCGCGCAACGCGTAATAGCGCAGGTAATCGACGGCTTCGCGCAGTTCCGCCAGCGCTGCCGGAATGGTGCGCCCGCCTTCGCGGATGACCCGCGCCATTAGCTCATAGCCGTGCGCCTCGAACAAATCAGCGGCGCGTTCGAGGATCGCGGCGCGCTCATGGGCCGGGCGGCGGTCCCAGCCGGCTGCGGCATGCCGCGCGCGATCGAGCGCCCGGTCGAGCGCTTCTGATCCTGCCTCGGTTACCATGCCAATTTGGCGGCGATGGTCGCTCGGGTCGTATACGGGTTCGCTGGATCCCCGCTGCTCGATCCCGCCGATGATCGGAGCGGCATGCCAGGGCTGGCGCAGCGCCGCGGCGAGCCCTTCGCGAAGGGCGCTCAGCGCCGGCGGATCGGTCAGGTCGATCCCGCGCGAATTGCGCCGCTCCGGCCCGTAGATGTCGCATGGCAGCGGAATACGCGGATGCGGCTTGACCGGCAATCGGGCAAGACGCGCGACCGGGTCGGCGATGATCTCATCGATCGGCTCCTTGTCGTCGACGATGCGGTTGACAAACGAGGTGTTGGCGCCGTTTTCGAGCAGCCGGCGGACAAGATAGGCGAGCAGCTCCTCGTGGCTGCCGACCGGCGCGTAGACACGACACGGGCGATCGAGCCGATCCGGGCCGACGATTTCGTCATAAAGCGCCTCGCCCATACCGTGCAGGCGCTGGAACTCCCAGTCGCGGCGCTGGCCGGCGAATTCGAGCACCGCAGCGACGGTGTGGGCGTTGTGGGTCGCAAATTGCGGGTAGAACACACTGCCGTCGGCGAACAGGCGGCGCGCTGCGGCAAGATAAGACACGTCGGTCGCGACCTTGCGGGTATAGACCGGATAGCCGTCGAGCCCGCGCTCTTGGCTGCGCTTGATTTCGCTGTCCCAATAGGCACCCTTGACGAGCCGCACCATCAGCCGCCGCCGGCCACGGCGGGCGAGATCGGCGAGCCAGTCGATCAACGGCAGCGCGCGCTTCTGATAGGCCTGGACCGCGAGCCCGAGACCATTCCAGCCGGCAAGCTCGGGCGCAAGTGCCAAGGCCTCGATCAGATCGAGCGACAGATCGAGCCGATCGGCCTCCTCGGCATCAATCGTCAGACCGATGCCCGCATTGCGCGCCGCCCCGGCCAGCGCCAACAGAAGCGGCGTCACTTCGGCCAGCACCCTCTCGCGCTGCGCCATTTCGTAACGCGGGTGCAGCGCCGATAATTTGACCGAGATGCCCGGGGCCTCTTCGACCGCCCGACCCGCGGCCGCACGCCCGATCGCGGCGATCGCGTGCTCGTAGGCGGCGAGATAGCGGGCGGCATCGGTCGCGGTGTGCGCCGCTTCCCCGAGCATGTCATAGGAATGGCGGTAGCCTTCGCGCTCAGCGGCACGGGCGCGCTCAAGCGCCTCCTCGATTGTGCGACCCATCACGAATTGGCGGGCGAGGATGCGCATCGCCGCCGTCACCGCCTGGCGGACAACCGGCTCGCCCGAGCGGATCGCGAAGCGGCGCAGTGCCGCGCGCAGGTCGCGCGCGGTAGGCTCGGCGCGCATCAGCCGCCCGGTCAGCATCAACGCCCAGGTCGAGGCATTGACAAAGACCGAAGCGGAATGGCCGAGATGGCGCGCCCAGTCGGCTTCGCCGAGCTTGTCGCGGATCAGCCGGTCGATTGTGTCGGCATCGGGGATGCGCAGCAGGGCTTCGGCGAGGCACAGCAAGGCCACACCTTCCTGCGAGGACAACGCATATTCGTGCAGAAACGCGTCAATGCCGCCTTTGCCGTGGCGCTCGCGCCGCACCGCAGCGACGAGCCGATAGGCGGTCTTGGCAATCCGATCGCGCATGTCGGGCGCGATCTCGGCTGCTGCCAGAATTTCGGCATCGGCCGCGGTCTCGTCGAGCCGGGCGTGCTCGCGGACCGCGGCGCGCAACGGCGAGGCAGCGGGCGGCGGGTTGGGAAAAACGATATCCATTGCAGGCCTTCCTTTGGCACCGCAGGCTTATCATGCGGACCAGGGAGGCTTCCGTAGTCAACCAGCGGCAGCATGCCCCAATATGTAGGTTGCAACGGGCGCCGCGCGCAGGATCGCCTCAGGGTTCAATGCGCAGGATCTCGACGCAGGGTGGCCGGGTCAGCACCTCGCTGAAGGCGTGCATCCAATTGCCGGTTTCCTCGCTCGAACCGACACCGCGGTTGCGGAACCCTTCGAGCTGATCGAGTCCTTTGAGCTCGACCTCGAATTGCAGGGCGGTGTGGTCGTCATGACCGCGGGTCAGCGGCACCAGCATGCGCGCCTCGAGGCCGTTCTTGTGCGCCGCTTCGACTTCGCGGCGGATGAATTCGATCGCGCGCTGGCGATTGACCGGCAGCACATCATAACAAAACCGGGCGAGATACATCCGTGTCTCCTTGCGGTCTTCCCGCAGAAACGCCGCCCAAATGCCGGCCGTGACGGCCAGCCTCAGCCGCGGCTCCTGACCGGTCAACGCGCGGATCGGCCGCGCGATGCATCGACCACTGCGAAAAAACTCGCCCGGCGGCTCGGCGGCTGCCGCGGGGTCTTGCGGGGTAGCCCAAGCCGCATACACTGCGCCAGCTTGGCGGTCCGGGCCTGGCAAGGGTTGGGGGATATGATGTTGCGATATCGGCAGGTTCTTTTGGCAATGCTGATGAGTTTGGCGCTGGCGCTCTCGTCCGGCGCAAACGCGCAGGCTCCTTTAGCGAGCCCATCCGCTGAGGCGGCGCCGGCAGCTCCGGCGCCGACAGCGGCTGCAGCGAAGGCCGAGGTGCCGCGCTTCCTCGTGTATTTCGACGAGTTCAGCGCCTACCTGTCGCCGCGGGCCAAGGCAATCATCGCCAAGGCAGCCAAGGAGGCCAAGGAGACCGGAGTCAAGTCGATCACCGTGCAGGCTCGCGCAAGCGCTACCGGCACGGTTCAGACCAACAAATATCTTGCGATGACGCGCGCCTCAATCGTCGCCGACCAGCTCGAAGCGAACGGCATCGAGCCGGCGATGGTCCAGCAGCAGCCGATTGGCCAGACCGGGTCGCGAGACCCTTCCGTGTTCAACCGGCGCGTCGATATCATCCTGCACCGTTGAGCGCCGCCACGCGATGCTTCCAAGACCGCTGGTCGTCACCTTCGAACTGAGCCCGCGCAGCCGCGCTGTTATCGAACAGGAGCTTGGCGGCGTCGGCGAAGTGGTCTATCTGCGCGATCTCCGCCCCGACGCGCGCGCCCCAGCTCTGCGGCGTGCCGGTGCGGTGCTCGCCTACAACACGGCGGTTGAGCTGGCGCCCGAGGAGTTGCCGTTGATCGCGGGTGCGCGGCTCTTGCAGTTCACGACCGCCGGCATCGATTGGATTCCGCTCAACGAGCTGCCTTCCTCATTGCCAATCGCCTGCAACGGCGGCGCCTCAGCCGAGCCGATGGCCGAGCACATCCTGGCGATGACCCTCGCGGCGGCAAAAAGGCTGTTTGTCGAGCATGTCAATCTGAAGTGCGGCGAATTCAACCAGCGCAGCAAGAACCGCATGCTGCAGGGGGCGGTGTGCGGGATTCTTGGGTTTGGCGGGGTCGGAGTCGCGACCGCGCGGCTGATGCGGGCAATCGGCATGCGGGTTCATGCGATCAACCGGCGCGGCGCCAGCGACGAGCCGGTCGATTGGATCGGCACACCAGCCGATCTCGACGAGATGTTGCGAGTGGCCAACGTGCTGGTCGTCGCTGCGGCCCTAACCAAAACGACAGAAGGAATGATCGGCGCCCGCGAATTGGCGCTGATGAAAAAAGATGCGATCCTCGTCAATGTTGCCCGGGGCGAGATCGTCGACGAAGGCGCGCTGTTCCGGCATCTGACGGCGCATCCAGACTTTTGCGCATGCATCGATGCATGGTGGATCGAGCCGGTGCGCCACGGCCGGTTTTCTATGAACTACCCGTTTCTCGAC
>JAFAOB010000014.1 GCA_019238055.1 Alphaproteobacteria bacterium | reverse complement strand
GTCGGGCAACTCGCCAAACTCGGCTTTCACGTCGCACTCCAGCCTCTGGCGGTCGAAGCATGACGCGCCCACCCATCCGCTAGCCATGTGAACTATCGATCAAAACCGGGCTGTCCGGGGCGCAGTTTCTTCCTAGGTCGGCGGTGTCGGCAGGTTCTTTGGCAGAAGCCCGCCGGCCTCATTGATGGCGGTCTGCACGAATTGCGCGTCGGCGCTGATATTGGTGTTGAGATCGAATTGCAGCGTGATCGAGGTCGTGCCCGTACCGCTGGTCGAGGACATGAACGATAGGCCCGGGATCGCCGTAAACTCCTCCTCGAGCGGCGTCGCTACGGTCTCGGCCATCGTCTCGGGGCTTGCGCCGGGCAGCTGCGCCGATACCGAAATCGTCGGAAACTGCACATTCGGCAGCGCCGAAACCGGCATCAGCTCGTAACACATGGCGCCGAAGACGATGAGCGCCGCCATCAGTAGCGCAGTCGCGATCGGTCGGCGGATAAAGGGCTCCGATATGCTCATTAGGCGCTCACTTGACCGCTGCGGTTTTGGGCGCCTCGACGGTCACGGTGACGCCGTTGGCGAGCCGATATTGCCCTGCGGTGACGACCCGCTCACGCGCTTGCAATCCCTTGCCGATGACCGCGAGATTACCCTGCGTCGCCGTCACTGTTACGTTGACGCGGCTCACCTTGTCCGCGGGACCGATGACATAGACGTAGGGGCCGGTTGGCCCGGTCATCACCGCCTGAAACGGAACCGTAAGCACATCTTTTCGAATGAACTCGATGAGATTCACCGATACCATTTGATTGGGCCATAGAATCTCTCGATGGTTGCGGTTCCGGTCGTCGATGCCGCCGAGGATTGCTGTGCACTCGCGGCTTGCACGTAATTACCGAGATCGACTTGCAACGCGCCGGTGCGTCCGGCGATCGGCGAGTTGATGTGACAGTAGCGAAGATTGAGCTCGGCATTGGCGACGTTGGCCTCGTCCTGATTGACCGTGCCCTCGTCCTGGCTGACCACATAGCGTTGGTCCTCGGCGGTTTGCCTTGCGATCGAGTTCTCGGCTAGGAGCATCTGATAGCGGGCGAGATCGGTCTTGGCCTCGGCCAGCGTCGCTTTGTCGTGGGCGAGCTGGCCTTGCGCCTGCTCGAGCGCTGCCTGATATGGACGCGGATTAATCAGGAACAGGTTTTGCCCCTTGGCAACTTCATCGCCTTGCTTGAAATAGATGGCCTCAATCCGGCCGTTGACCCGCGGCGTCACATTGACCGTGTCGATCGACTGAACTGTGCCGAGCGCCGGCAGGATTGCCGGTACATTCTGTTGGCTGACCGGCGCCGCCTTGACCGGAACCGCGACCGCGACCGGCGCCGGAGGAGCGGGAGCGAACCGGTCCTTGAATATCTCCCACCCCGCAACTCCCAGCACCACGGCGATGCCGAGAAACAGAGCGATCGCCTTTACCCACCGCAAGGTTCGCTTCCCACATAGATTGGTCTTATCTGCCAACAACATGTGGAAACGGAAGTTCGGCAACCTCAAGGTCTCGCGTTTAGGGATGCCCGTGTAGAAATTGCGCGATCATGCCCTTGCCCTCGGCAGTCAAACGCACCAGCCGTTCTGAAGTCGCGACTCGATCGGGGCCGAGACTTGCGAGTTAGAGTGTCCGGGGTGGTAGATTACCCGCGCCCAATGGCGGCCCGACGGTGCCGCGCGCAGCGCCAAGGGCAAGCCGCTGTTGGATGACGCCGGGCTTGAGCGGCTTGGGCTGGCCCGCATCCGGCGCCCATCCAGCCAAGAAAAAGATTTCGAAGGTCGCCGGGATGCGACCATTGGGGAACCCAAAGCGCTGTTGATAGATCACCGCGGCACGGGCGAGAGTAGCGCGCCGGAACATAGTGCGTCGACGCGCCGAGAGCGCGTTGGTTTCGCCCATCCCCCGCAGATCGGACATCAGCGCCAGAATACTGGGATAAGTCACGGTAATCGTATCGGCATCGGCGACCGGCATCGCGAACCCCGTGCGCTGCAACAGCGCAGCGGCATCCGCAAGGTCAACGGTGGGAGAGACTCGCGGGCTCGCTCCCCCCTCCTCGGCAAGTTCGGCCTCGATCAGCGCGGTACGCAACTCTGCCAAAGTGGCGCCGCCTGGCATCGCCGCCAGCAATAGGCCATCCGGCTTCAAGACACAGCGCAGCTGCACCAGCGTTCCCGGCAGATCCGCCACCCAGTGAAGCGCTAGCGAACTGATCGCGAGATCAAAGCTGCGATCTCTGAAAGGCAAAAATTCAGGATCGGCAGCAACGGGACTGCCAGCGCTTTTCGTCAAAAACCCAATTGAAGGCTCGAGGGCGACGACTTGCTCGACCCCCGATCGATTAGCGAGCGCACGCGACAGCGCGCCGCTATGGGCGCCCAAATCCAACACCGTACGAAATGAGCGGGCGATCTGGCTCAGCCGATCGAGCAGGCGGGCGGCAATCTCTTGGTGTAGAAAATCGGCACCACCCTGTCGCGAGGCCCGCTCGCGATGGTTTCGCCACGACCGGCGGTCGAACAGCGAAGTCGGGTCGCTTTGGGCGTGTGGCATAGAGCTCTCATCGTAGGAAGGATTGACGCTCCATTGGCAGGTGTTCATGTGTAGTCAATGAGCATGGCAACAAGCCTTCCCACCCGCACTCTTATGCAATTGCGCAGAATCGGGCTCGGGTTGGTGGATGTCGTTCTGCCGGCCCGCTGTCTCGCCTGTGGCCATATCGTCGAGCAGCATGATGGGCTGTGCG
>JAFAOB010000453.1 GCA_019238055.1 Alphaproteobacteria bacterium | reverse complement strand
CACCACGAGAAACCGGGTTTCCGCGGTCGAGTCCCAGACGCGGATCTCGGTCTCGGATGGCAAGTCGACGCCAAACTCGGCGAGCACGCCACGCGGATCGATGACCGTGCGCGAGCGATAGGGCGCCGATTTGTACCAGACCGGCGGCAGCCCCAACACCTCCCACGGATAGCACGAACACAGCGTGCAGACGACGAGGTGGTGGGTCTGCGGGGTGTTCTCGACCGCGATCAAATGGCTGCCGACCGGGCTCACATAGCCCAGCGAATTCGCCGCTTCGGTGGCATTCGCCAAAAGGTGGCGCTTGAAATCGGGATCGTTCCAAGCGCGGGCGACGATCCGCGCACCATTGCGCGGGCCGATCCGCATCTCGAACATATCGACAATCTGATCCAATGCCGCCGGGTCAACATAGCCCTTTTCGGTCAGAACTGTCTCAAGTGCGCGTACCCTGGCATCCATCTCGGACAATTCGGAGCCAGCGGCATGATCATGGGAATGAACGTGGTCGTCGGGCATCGCTGCGCTCCTCGTGAATGCTCGATCCGGTAGCGGGCATTGTGACCAATTTGTCATAATGCGGCCGCCCGGAAGCTCGCGAACATTTTAGGCTCATTTCGTCCAAAATGTGAGGGAGTTCACGCTGCATTCGCGGACTATGGCTCATATCGGATCGCGATGCGCGGTAGCCATCCCAGCGCACAGTAGAGGGAGCAGGAAATGATACAATTGCCGAACGACATCCTGAGCCGAATTGCACCGCGAGTCGCCGGTAAGAAAGCTGATAATCAGGCGGGGATTATTCGCGAGGTGAGCGGCGTGCTGGCCGTCACGCTCGCCCAATTCGAGATCGATAGCGTGCTGCGTATCGCGCATTTTCTGGCTCAAGTTTGTCATGAGTCCGACGGCTTTTGTACCACGATCGAATACGCCAGCGGGAATGAGTATGATGACCGCCGTGATCTCGGCAATACGCAGCCGGGCGATGGCAGGCGCTATAAGGGCCGGGGGCTGATCCAGCTCACCGGTCGCGACAACTATCAGCATTACGGAAATTTGCTGCAGCTCAACCTGATCGGCGACCCCGACCTCGCCAGCGAGCCCGCGACTTCGCTCAAGATCGCTTGCGAATTTTGGCGACAACATAACCTCAACAATTTCGCCGATCAGAACGACATCGAGAGAATCACTCGTCGTATTAACGGCGGCCTCAATGGCCTCGACAGTCGCCGCACTTATCTTGCGCGGGCAAAGGCGGCGCTTGCCGCGGGCGGGACTGGCGCCGTCGCTGCACCAGAGAGATCGACCATCCGGCTTGGTAACGATGGCGAGTACGTCGCGGCCCTGCAATCGATCCTCGCCGCCAAGGGATTCGCAGTTCCGACCGACGGGCACTTTGACGTGGCGACCGCCACCGCGGTGGCGCAGTTCCAGGAGAGCCACGGATTGCAGGCCGACGGGATCGTCGGGCCGCGCACGTGGCAAGCTTTGCGCTAGATCACCTGACCTGGGCCAACGCGCAAGGCGGCAGGGCTATCCTCGCACGGAGCCTTGCCGCTCTCTTGGGTTGCTGCCTTTGGTGCAATGCGGCCGCGGCCGCGCCGTGTCACGCTCCGCTGCCGCTCAGGCTCGCCGCGGGTTCGACTTCGAAGGAGATTGCCGGCGGCATCGCTCGAGGCGAGCTTGCCTGCTTTACCTTTGAGGCCCGCCGCGGGCAGCATATGACGGTCAGCCAACCGGACCCGGACGACAGCAACATCGTGATGCAGATCTATCGTCCGCCCTGGGCGATCACCCGTGAGGCCGACGGCATCAGCGTGCGGGGCCTCCCATTACCGGGAGCCAAAGAAGGGGATGACGCCAAGGGTTGGAGTGGGACGCTCCCCGCGACCGGCCGCTATCTGCTGGTGCTCGGGACGAGTTGGGGCGGCGGACCATATCGCATCATCGTCAAACTCGACTGAGGACCGACGGGAGGTGCGCGCCGATCCGTCGGTGTGGCGATGCCGCGTTCGGGGAGCGTCGGCGTCGGCGCAGACGCCCATCACCGTTTATCCACCGGTCCTCATTGTGATCGGGGGTTGCGGCGCGCCGCATTTCGAAACCAGCCGCCCGGCTGGGTTTGCGATTGTACCCGGTGCTGGTGCTCGCGGATCCAGGCTTCGGCATCGGCTGCCGTCGGGAAGCTGCTGACCTTGGTCGGGTAGCTGTCCGGGATCGTGACCTCAACGCCGAACGACCCGTCTTCAAGCGCGATCACGCGATAAGTTGCTGCGGCGTGCGGGTGCGTTTTTAGCATGGTCGCCATCTATGGCAGCAGATTGGGTGGGAATTTGTTTTCCGCGCCGCACGCGGAGCAGGTAGCGACATCGACATTTACGCGCTGCCTCGGCCCCATGCTCGACGCGATCACGGTGCCACAATTGCCGCACAGATAATCCGTGTCGCCAGTACCTTGGAAGAGCGGCTTGACAACCTCCGGCGGGCGGTGGTCAGCCGCACTCGACGGCGGATTGGTAACCTCCAGGATCACAGGTGACATCGGACTCGACTCCATACGCATTGGCCAACGCCGTTCACGATCGCGGCGAACGGGCGCGCCACCAAACGGCCTTGTCTCGATCGGTCCCGGCGACCGCTGGTCAGCACTCGCTCGGCGAGGTCTCGCTCTCGACGCGCTTTGCTAAGCGCTCGTATTCGAGGGCGGCCGCACGCAGCCTTTCCTTTATCGCGGGCGTCGTGCTCTCTTCCGCCAATCGCCGAACCCGGGCAGCAAGCCGCTGGTAGTACGCTGCTGGAAGCCCCGATGTCGTTGAAGAATCCACGGATAGCCGATCAATAGCCTTCGCGTTCGAGCCGTTTGCGCAGCATCTTACTGTGACGTCGGATAGCCTCGGACATCCCGCGCGCCCGACGTCCAGACAACATATCATCACCACTCGCAGCGAGCGGCGCGGTCGGACGACGACACTGAACGGAAAGCGGTCCGGCGCTCGAGCGCTTGGGAGAGCAGGCCGAACGATGAAGAGGTCGACCTGTTTAATGTGGGCGTTCGCTCCCATTTTACAAGCGATCGGCACGCTCGGAACACTCGCTAATGCGCTCGCGCCTCGCGGATCGCGCGCCAGATGCGCTCGGGTGTGGCCGGCATGTCGATATGATGAATGCCGTATTCGGCGAGCGCATCAACCAGCGCGTTCATCACCGAAGGCAGCGCGCCGGCGCAGCCGGCCTCGCCGCAGCCTTTGGCGCCGAGCGGATTGGTCTTGGCCGGCACCGGATGGCTGGCGTTTGAAAACATCGGCGCATCCAACGCGCGCGGCAATGCGTAATCCATGTAGGAGCCGGTCAATAGCTGCCCGTGTTCATCAAACACCGTGCTTTCGAGCAAGGCTTGGCCGATCCCCTGGACGATGCCGCCATGGGCTTGTCCCGTGACCAGCAGCGGGTTGATCACGACCCCGAAATCGTTGACGAACGAATATTTGACGACCTCGGCAACGCCGGTCTCGGGATCGACCTCGACCTCGGTAATGTGGCAACCATTCGGAAAAGCCGAAGGCGGGCCGTCGCTGATATTCGCGACATCGAGGGTCTGCGGCACGCCCGACGGCAATTCGAGCCCGGCGCGGATCTTTTCGGCCAACTCCATGATGCCGACCGAGCGATCGGTCCCGGCGATGACGAACCGGCCGGCGCGGAATTCGATATCGGCCGCCGCCGCCTCCAGCACATGCGCGGCGATCTGTTTGCCGGCTGCAATGCATTTGTCGGCGGCTTCGACGATCGCGACACCGCTCGTCATCATCGATTTCGAGCCGCCAGTGCCCCCGCCCGCGATCAGCTGATCGCTGTCGCCTTGCACGAGTTTGATGCGGCTGAACGGGAGGCCAAGCCGTGCTGCCAGAACCTGAGCGAACGGTGTCCAGTGCCCCTGGCCATAATCGAGGGTGCCGGTGATCAAGGTCACATCGCCATTTGGCTCGAAGCGGATGCCGCCCATTTCGCGGCCGGGCGGGCCGGTCAATTCGAGATAATCGCTGATGCCACGGCCACGCAGCTTGCCGCGCGCCCGGCTTTCCTCCTTACGCGCGGCAAAGCCGTCCCAATCGGCGAGCTTTAGCGCCTCGTTCAACAGATTGGTGAAGTCGCCGCTGTCATAGGTGGTGCCGTTTGGCGCCTTGTACGGCATCGCCTCGGGCGGGATGTGATTACGGCGGCGCAATTCGACTGGGTCGACGCCGATTTCGCGGGCGGCGGTGTCGACCAGCCGCTCCATGTAATAATTGGCCTCGGGACGTCCGGCGCCGCGATAGGCCCCGACTGGAGTCGTGTTGGTAAAGACGCATTTGGTCGAGACCTCGATCAGCGGCGTCTTGTAGACGCCGAGCGTGTTGCGGACCGCATTGCGCGTCGACGGCCCCGGCGCTCCATAATAAGCGCCGAGATCGCCGTAGCCGTTGAGCCGCACGGCAAGGAAATTGCCGTCTCGGTCGAGCGCCAATTCGGCGGTCATATCGGCGTCGCGGCCATGTGTGTCGGACACAAAGCTGCCCGAGCGGTCGTCGGTCCATTTGACCGGTCGCCGCAATTCGCGTGCCGCATGCAGAATGCAATAATATTCGGGGTAGGTTGGCTGCTTCATGCCAAACGAGCCGCCGACCCGCTCGGTCAAGATCCGCATCTTGTCGCGACCGACGCCAAAGATGCCGGCGACGTAATTGCGAAAGCCAAAGACACCCTGGCAGCCGACATGCAGGGTCCAGTGCTGGTGCTCGGGGTCGTAATCGGCGATCGCCGAGCGCGGCTCCATCGCATTGACAATGATGCGGTTGGCGCGCAATCGCAATTTGGTCACATGCGCCGCGCCGGCAAAGGCGGCGGCAACCTTTTCGCTGTCGCCGAAATGAAAATCGAGCCCGACATTCTGTGGCACATCGTCATAAAGGATCGGCGCATCGGGAGCGTCCGCCGCGCTCGGTTCGGTGACCGCCGGCAACGGGTCGATATCGAGGCTGACCAGTTCGGCGGCATCCTTGGCTTGCGCTTGCGTCTCGGCAATGACCGCAGCGACCGCCTCACCGACATGCCGCACCTTGTCCGATGGCAGGGCGTAATGGGTCGGGCTCAGCATTGGTGTGCCGTCGCGATTGTTCATGACCTGCCGCGGCGGCAATGGCCCGATGCCGCCCTGTGCCAGCTCCGCCGCGGTGTAGATCGCGAGCACGCCCGGCATCGCGCGCGCCGCCGCGGTGTCGATGCCGCGAATGATACCGTGCGCGATAGGACTGCGCACCATCACCGCATAGGCTTGGTCGGGCAGGCTGATGTCATCGGCGTAATGGCCCTCGCCGCGCAGCAATACCGGGTCCTCCGAACGCGGCACCGGCTGACCGATTGCGAATTTCTCCTCTGGCCCGAGCAAGGCCGGATCGATGTAGTCGTCCATCACCAATCCCTCTTTGCGCATGCATCACGGATTTGCTTCAGAATATAGCTAACCAGGTTTTGCGGGGACGGAAATCAGGATGCCGAAGCCTAAATCACAGCTTTACCGCGATCTCGCCGCGCAATTGGGCGGCTTGCTCGCAGGGGAGTGCCGCCCAATCGCGAACGCCGCCAACATGGCGGCGCTGATCTGGCACGGCCTGCCTGACCTCAACTGGGCCGGGTTTTATTTTCGCCGCGGGTCGGAGCTGGTGCTGGGCCCGTTTCAAGGCAAGCCCGCTTGCGTGCGAATTCCAATCGGCAAGGGCGTGTGCGGCACCGCGGCAGAGTGCGGCGCCTCGGTGGTGGTTTCGGATGTGCACGAATTCCCGGACCACATTGCCTGCGACCCCGACTCGCGCTCGGAACTCGTCGTGCCGCTCATCGAGGACGGC
>JAFAOB010000130.1 GCA_019238055.1 Alphaproteobacteria bacterium | reverse complement strand
AACTCAGCGAACTATTCGCTCAACACCCGGAATGGGAACTTCGTGTCTACTATGTTCCAGGGCGTTCTCAGGAGAAGACAATTGAGGTGCCCGCTCCCTCGGCAATTGAGAACTCTATTCAAGAGGTGTTAAAATTAAGGCATGCCGGTCACCTGACTGCCGCGTTGATGCTGGCGTGGGCTACTCTTGAGGCGGTCGGGCGAGCACTCCTGCCAGAACAGCTTGCGCGGCCGCAGCCAGCAGGGAGGCTGATCGAGGTTCTCGCTTCAGAAGGTCTCCTCACATCAAGTGAAGCTGACGGATTGCGACGCGCAGTGGATGTGCGGAACGCTGCCACGCATGGGCATCTCGAGCAGCCCCGTTACAGCGCAGCAAGTCGACGAGCTGATTGCCGCCTTGCAATTGCTCGCCGCCATGTTGGCTGGAGGCCCCTCCCACGCGATAAACCCGATTGAACTAAACCGCTTCGCAGTAGAGAAAGAAGTAAATACAATATTTCCCATCGACTTAAGGACATTATCGACGCACACGAGCGTAACTATAGCACTCGCGTGGTTCATCGCTGATGTTTGGATGGACCAGCCAGCGTTGCAGCACTCCTTCCCGCACAAATCCCGATTTTTCCAATACCCGGGCTGAACCGATGTTATCCACGTCGCACACTGCCCCGATGCGGAAAATCGAAGGCTGGTGTAAAGCCCAGGCCGCGACTTCGGACAGAGTTTCGGTCATTAAGCCTTGCCCCCACCAACGGCGCGCTAACACATAGCCACAATCCAGACGATGCGGCACGCGCCGGCGCAGCGCAAAGGCGCCGCGGACGGTATGGTCGTCGTTGCCCACCAGCATGTAGGTACGCTCAACCGTGCTCGGGGTCGCAACACAGCGCTCGATGTACGCCAGTGTTTCCTCTCGATTGCGATGCGGTCGCCAGATCACATAGCGGGCGACCTCTTCATCCTGGGCATAGGTATCGAAGATCGCGTTGGCATCCCCGACCACAACCGGCCGCAGCAGGAGCCGAGTGGTCCTGAAGGTGTCTGGTAGCATGCACATCCTTGCGATGCGGAGGCGCGTGGCTTGCCTTTTCGCCGTCAAAGCAACCTACACCAGGAGATTGCTCGATGGCAGAGATGAACCCGCTGCGCCGCCGGATGATCGAGGATATGCAGGTACGCAACCTGTCGCCGGTAACGCAACGTTGCTACGTGCACGCGGTCGCCAAATTCGCCCAGCACTTCAACCGGTCGCCCGACCGGCTCGGGCTGGAGGAAATCCGCGCCTATCAGATCCACCTCACCGCGATCGGCATCTCATGGGCCGGTTTCAACGTCGCGGTCTGCGCCCTGCGCTTCTTCTACGGCGTCACCCTCGGCCGCACCGCAATGGTCGAGCGCATTCCTTATGCACGCAAGCGCCGGCAGCTGCCGGTAATTCTGAGCGCCGACGAGGTGGCGCGGTTTTTCGCGGCTGTGCCGAACCTCAAGCATCGCACTGCGCTGATGACGGCCTACGCTGCGGGGCTGCGCGTATCGGAAGTGGTGCGTCTGAAACTCGCCGATATCGACAGCAGTCGCATGCTGATCCGGGTCCACCAAGGCAAGGGCGGCCGCGACCGCTACATCATGCTATCGCCGCAGCTCCTCGTCGTACTACGCACCTATTGGCGGGGAACACGACCGGCGCATTGGCTGTTTCCCGGCCAGGATGAGAGCCGGCCGCTCGATCCGAGCGTACTGCAGGCTACCTGTCGCATCGCGCGGGCGACAGCCAAGCTCGAGAAGCCGGTTACCGTTCACACGCTGCGCCACAGCTTCGCTACTCATCTGCTCGAAGCCGGCACCGACATCCGCATTATCCAGGTGCTGCTCGGCCATCGCGACCTGTCGACGACAGCCCGCTATACGCAGGTCGCCGCCACGACGATCGGCAACACGGCCAGCCCGTTTGATCGGCTAAAGCTGGAGGAAACCAGCCCGGCCTGATCACAGCGGTCATGCCCGCATTGGAGGTGGCGGACATCTTCCGCCGCCACGGCGAGGCGTACCGAAACGCGCATGCCGGCCATCTCGGCCGGGTCGAACGACGCATCATGGGCGCGATCGAGGCATGCCGCACGGCCCGGCTTGGCGGTCACGTCCAACGCTGCACCGAGTGCGACTTCGTGCGCATCGCCTACAACTCGTGCCGCAACCGTCATTGCCCGAAATGCCAAGGTACAGCCCGCGCCGCGTGGTTGGCCGAGCGGCAGGGCGAATTACTGCCGGTGCCGTATTTCCACCTCGTCTTCACATTGCCGGCTGCCGCCGCCGAAATCGCCTTCCAGAACAAGGCAGCGGTCTACGCCATCCTGTTCAAGGCCGCGGCCGAGACGCTGAGCACGATTGCTGCCGACCAGCGCCATCTCGGCGCCGAGATCGGTTTCATCGCCGTGCTCCATACCTGGGGCCAGAACCTGCAGCACCATCCGCATATCCATTGCCTGGTCCCTGGCGGTGGGTTGTCACCGGATAGCAGGCGCTGGGTTTCCTGTCGGCCCGGCTTCTTTCTGCCGGTGCGGGTACTGTCGCGCCTGTTCCGTCGGCTGTTCCTGGAGAAGCTGCGGGCCGCCTTCGATACCGGCAGGCTGGCATTTTTCGGCGCGCTTGCTCGGCTGGCCGACGGCGCTGCCTTTACCGGATGCCTCGCCGAACTGCGGCGGATCGAGTGGGTTGTCTATGCCAAGCGACCCTTCGCCAGTCCTGCTGCGGTGCTGGCCTATCTCGGCCGCTACACGCATCGCGTAGCCATCGCCAACAGCCGCCTCATTGCGCTCGCCGCCGACCGGGTCAGCTTTCATTGGCGCGACTATCGGCACCACAACAAGGTCATGACACTGACGGCCGACGAGTTCATACGACGCTTCCTGCTGCACGCGCTGCCGGACGGGTTTCACCGTATCCGCCATTACGGCTTTCTCGCCAACCGTCAGCGCGTCGAAAAACTCGCGCTGTGCCGCGCGCTGCTCGCGGCCGCTGATGTTGCCACACCGGTTAGCGGTGGCGAAAGGCGCCGGCAATTCGCCAATTACGCGCCTGATATTTGCCCTTGTTGTGGCGGACGGATGGAGCCGATCGGCGCGTTCGCGCGCTCACGACCGGCGAGTTCTTCGGCCTGGTACGACAGCTCATGACCGTTGCACGCTTGCCGATAATCGCCGTGTTGGTGGGCCCGGTCGTCACCGCGACGGCGAACTCCTGCACCGCGAGCGGCTCCGGTGCGCGGACTCCGGTGCTCACGCTGTACTGCTGCCGTTCGCGCCACGTCGCCAGCCCGCGGTTCGCCAGGTTCACCGGTGTCGCCCGCCCATTCACCGCATTCCTCATCTGCCGGTGTGACTGCCTCGCGGCGACCGCCGCATTCAAATCCCCATAGCCCGCGCAGCGGCCCGCGGTTTCGCTCAATCCGGTTTCAACGAGATCGCATCCTTTCGTGCGGTGGCTCCGACCGCGCCGGGCGATCTCGCAGAAACCTCAGGATTATCACGTAGAGCACGGGTCGGTCTCGTCATGTGCTGCTGTCATTTTGAAGATTAACCGGCGTAAGATTTTGAACAT
>JAFAOB010000097.1 GCA_019238055.1 Alphaproteobacteria bacterium | reverse complement strand
GCCATTCATCGAAGCGTGGAATCACGACCACTATCCCGTGTCAACCATATCTATCGCCGCGGCCGCGCATCGGCCACCAAATAGGCCCTACCTCAGACCACCTGAGCAGTTACCTTACTGGTAACACAGTAATTAGGGGTATGAGTGTAGGCTTGAAACAAGAATGGATGAGTCAATAGGTTATATGATTTGAATATGGGAGATAACTAAGATGCCGTTTAAGGTTACTTGGAATGAAGATATTGAATCCATAATTGTTGTTGATATGATTGAGGATTTCTCCGAAGCTGCAGAGCTCGTTGAAGAAATTCGCGACCCGTTTCAAGAGAACGGAGATTTTATTGCTGCAAACTGGCATCCCTTGTTGGTTGAAATGGTCTGCATGCGTCAAGAACACCGAGCTATTCATCGAGATGGCACATTTGGTATTGGCTTAATACCTGCTATTAAACTCTATAGAGAAATAACTGGCGCGTATTTGAAAGAGGCAAAAGATTATATTGAGGGATTGATAGCGGGGAATCCGTTGCCAAAAGGAGACGAATGGCCACGAATTGCTCGAGGTCCGGCAGTTCCGGCGCACCGAGGAAGCGCCGCTCGACTGCGATCTGCTCGTCGTCGACGAAACCTCGATGGTCGATGTGCCATTGATGCGGGCGTTGCTGCGCTTTGCCGGACGGCTCGGCACTGATGCTCGTTGGTGATGTCGATCAGCTGCCCTCGGTCGGCCCTGGGCAGGTGCTGGCTGACATCATCGCCTCGGACGCGGTGCCGGTCATGCGGTTGACCGAAATTTTTCGCCAGGCGGCCGAGAGCCGGATCATTGTCAACGCGCATCGGATCAATCAGGGGCTGATGCCCGATCTCACTAGGGCAGAAGGTGGCGACTTTCACTTTGTCGATGCGGCGGATCCGGAAGACGGGGTGCGGAAGGTGCTGACCATTGTGCGTGAGCGCATCCTGAAGCGGTTCGGCTTTGACCCCATTCGCGACATCCAGGTTCTGTGTCCGATGAACCGCGGCGGTCTCGGGGCGCGTTCGCTCAATATCGAGCTGCAGAAGGCGCTGAACCCGCCCGGCGACATCCGCATCGAGCGCTTCGGCTGGACCTTCTGCCCGGGCGACAAGGTCATGCAGGTCGAAAATGATTACGACAAGGACGTCTACAATGGCGATCTCGGCACCGTGGCGGCCATCGATATCGAGGAAGGCGAACTCGTCGCTGATTTCGAGGGCCGCAAAGTCAGCTACGGCTTTGGCGAATTGGATGAGCTGGTGCACGCCTATGCAACGACAATCCAGAAGAGCCAGGGCTCGGAATACCCGGCCGTTGTCATTCCGCCGACGACGCAGCACTATCTGATGCTGCAGCGCAATCTGGTCTACACCGGCGTGACGCGCGGCAAGCGGCTCGTCGTGCTGATCGGGCAGCGAAAGGCGCTGGCAATCGCGGTAAAGGGTGCGCAGGCACGGCGCCGGTGGTCGAAGCTGCGGGAATGGCTGACGGCGCGATATCCAGCTACCATAGCCTTAAACTAGGTGCGCCTTCACGAAAAGAGCTGTTTCGTTCTAAATCAAATCGATAACCTTCAAGGAGAGAGACTACGATGCCGAGTGATCCCTTCGTCGATTTCTCAGCATTATCCTCTCTCGGGCCAGTTCAGTATTTGGATGCGCGCGATCGGGCGGCATTTGATGATGGCCACGTGCCCGGAGCTCTGCACGTGCCGGTCGAGGAATGGGGATGAGGCGGCCAAGGCGGCCGATATCGGGTTTATCAATACCGCTTACTGGGACGATGCTTTTGGGCGGCTCGGTCTCGACCCGGCGGCGGTTGGCGTCGCCTATGATGACGGCCGCATGACCAACGCCGCGCAGGTCTGGTTCATTCTGCAATTTTTTGGAAGGCGTTCATCCTGGATGGCGGATGGCTGGTGCTTTCGTCAACTTCTACACTGCCGGCCGCTGTCAGGCCTTCAGGAGCCGGTTTCCGGGCCACCCCCGGTAAGGGTTCCGTGGGTGTTGTTGATCGGCAGATCCTCAAGCACCAACTCGACCGCGGTGAAGCAAATGTGTTCGATACCCGAACGCGTGCCGAGTTCATCGGGGAGGACATGTGTAACCGCACGCGCGCAGGGCATCTGCCTGGTGCACGGCATCTCTCTCATGCCGATCTCATGGTCAATGGCGTTGTTCGGCCGGCGC
>JAFAOB010000286.1 GCA_019238055.1 Alphaproteobacteria bacterium | reverse complement strand
TCTACTTCTATTCGCATCGGTTCGCCACCGCGCCGCTCACCATGCTGCTGCGCACTACCCATTGCAAACCCTTCACAGCCGTCATCCGGTATGAGAAATCCAGGCTAAGACCCCCATATGCAGGCCTGGGAGCGCTCGTGCGTTTCTCGACGGCCTGGAGGCTGAGCGTCAGCCCGCGCTCGCGCCGTCCGAGACTGGACAGCCTTGCAATAATCCAGTCGGATTGGATGCGACGCGCTTTCCGACCTACAGCTCGTGTTGGCGTCGAGAGAAGCAGTCATTCCTCGGGGAAGCCTGCGCGTCTTAGACCGACAATCAGCGTCTGCTCATAAAGAGCCCAATATCGCGGAACCCCGATTGAGGGCTGGTGTGCTCGCCATCGGGAGAGCGAGTTGATTTCGGGTTTAAGAGTGATTCCTTCGTTGAGTTCGGCCTTCGCTCCGTCGAGGTCACCCTGGAGGCCGAGTGCACCGGCTAGCCACATGTGAATATCCCAACGCTGGGGTCTGACTGCGCGCACTCGATATAACAGCTCTATTGCCTCATCGAAGCGGTCAAGCAACAGATGGCACCTCGCTAACCCGAAATACATATCAGCCAACAACGGATCGCGAGAACTGAGCGCGATTGCCTTCTCGATATGGGGAATTCCGGCGGATGGTTGACCGAGGAACATGTAGGCCAGACCGAGTTCATAGAGCGCGCCGGAGTTATTGCGATCGAGCGTGACGGCTCTTTCCGCTTCGATTCGCGTCTCGGTCAGGCGGTTCTGACTGCGGCGCAGCATAGCCATTGCCTGGTGCGCCATCGAGTCGTTCGTAACGCGCCCAAATACTTCAGAGAGCAGTTGTTCGACCCTTGCCGGGTTCTGCAATATGGGATCGCTCCATTCTTCGAGTACGGATGCAACCAGAACAGTCGCAAGACCAATTCTGGCGTCGACAGACGACGGTTCGAGTTCAAGAGCGCGTTCGAAATCCCGCCGTGCGTCGTGCAATGTCGACGCAGATCGCGGCCGGCAAAAACACGCCCAGCCACGTAGCAGCAGATCGTGCGCATCGGGAGGCCCGCTCTTCGTGCGGCTGCGTCGGTCTGCATTCTCGAGAAGCTCAAGGCGCAGCGTCCGTACAAGGAAACCGACGATCTCATCCTCCGCTGCCGAGATGCTTCGTCGGTCAATCTCGAAACGCTCCGCCCATAGGAGCCTTACGGTTTCGGCCTCACTCAACTGCACATTCATCCTGAGCCGATTACCCGACCGTCGTACGTTGCCCTGGACGACGTAGTGAACACCAAGCTCTCGTTGCAGCTGTTTAGCATCGGTCGATTTGCCGGCATGGGCAAAGGCAGTGCCACTTGAGATCACAAAATGCCCAGAAATCTTCGAAAGATCGGTGGTCAGGTCTTCTGTGATCCCATCAGCGAAATGACCCTGCTCGTAGTCAGTGGAGAGATTGGCAAACGGCAGAACAACGATCGATAGGGGCGGCAACCGGAACGCACCCGCACGAGCGATTGGCGGACCTTCGCCAAGTTCCTCCGGCTCAAAGCGTGTGACCGGTGCGGCAAAACGATAGCCCCGTCGTGCCACCGTTTGAATGCAACTGACTTCGCTTCGTCGGGTTCGTTCGCGGTCGAGGACGCGGCGAAGCGCTGCCACCTGAAAAGCCAGGTTGCTCTCCTCAACGGCGGTTTGAGGGACGGCGGCCATGATTTCCGTCCTGGAGCGAACCTCGCCTTCGTGCTCAATAAGAAAGTGCAGCAGGTCAAGAGCGCGGCCGCCGATCGCTACCGGGGTCAACGTGCCACGCTCGTCACGCCGGAATAGGCCGCGCCGATCGAGTTGGAAGCCCTCGAACAGGAAAATTTCGCGGCGCCCGAGCGGGTCCATGCCTCCGGTTCCCAGGCACGAAGTCCCGCATCAAGAGGCAGACCGCGGCCAAATACTAACAATTTAAACTACGCCTAATAGGAACTCATCCAAACTCATCAGATTAATGAATTTCTCATCGTGATCTCATTGCATTACCGTCGCCAGCCAGCTTTGGTTAACGACCAAGTCGATTGC
Organism: Alphaproteobacteria bacterium; assembly: GCA_019238055.1. GTDB lineage: Bacteria > Pseudomonadota > Alphaproteobacteria > ATCC43930 > CGMCC-115725 > AP-15. The sequence goes on along the minus strand of JAFAOB010000286.1, from coordinate 3,922 downwards.
GCGGCTAGCCAGGTTTTGTTCACCTGAACGATGGCGATTCGGATTTGCTTTGCGGGAGCAGGACACCCGCTCCACAGCGATGGCCTGGTCGCCGCGGCAGATCATGTCGGCGTCGACGCTCCAGTATTGTGGTCGGTGGTATTGGTCGAGACCTCCGGCTTCGGTTTCCTCCCGGACAGACGGCCCGCTATCTTGTTCGAGCGCCATATTTTCAGCAACCGCACGGGGCGACGCTTCGACTCCACCCATCCGGGGATCAGCGGCCCGGCCGGCGGCTACGGGCAGCCGGGAGCGCACCAATACGAGCGCCTGGAGGAGGCAGTTTCCTGTGACCGGCTTGCGGCGCTCGAGAGCGCCTCTTGGGGCCTCGGCCAAATTATGGGGTTTAATGCTGGGTTGGCGGGGTTCCGCGACGCCGAGGACATGGTCTCGAAGATGATGCGAGGAGAGAACGAGCAGATTTTAGGAATGGCCTCCTTCATGCGCGCGAGCGGGATGCACGTCCCGCTGCAGCGCCGCGACTGGGCAGGATTTGCGCGCCGCTACAACGGGTCGGGCTATGCCCAAAACCGTTACGACGAGAAGTTGGCCGCCGCCCACGCGAGCCTCTCTGCCAGGGGTTTGCCTGATCTCGAAACGCGCGCCGTGCAGCTGTTATTGACTTACCACGGCTTCAACCCTGGCAAGATCGATGGGATTGTAGGTGAGCGGACCCGGGCAGCGATTACTGCATGCACGACAAAGCACCGGCTCCCGGCAACAGGAGATCATAAGGACCTGCGTTCCGCTTTGCTGGAAATGCTGCCGGCCGCGACCGAGCCCCAGGGTGCGCTCGCTTCGCCTGCTCCGGAGAGACCGGGCGCAGCACCCGATCTTCGACTTGTTCAATCCCTGCTCGAATACCTCGACTGGAACCCTGGACCAGTTGACGGGAGGCCAGGGCCGCGCACCCGGAACGCGATCGAGAGGTTCCAGCATTCGCGCGACGCCGCTGCAACGGGCGAGGCCGACGCCGGGCTGCTCACAGCGTTGGCAGGAGAGGCAAAACGACGTTTTGGCTGCGACAGCTTCGCAGACACACGTCTGGTCCAGCGGTTGCTTGCAATAAAGGGTTTTAGGCCGGGTGATATCGACGGCCAAGTCGGACCGCGGACGAGAGCGGCTATCACCGCATTCGCGGGATCGCAAGGGCGTTCGCACATCGAGACTATCGATGCAGGGCTCCTCGGTTTCCTTCTCGCGTCAGATGGCGCTCAATCGGGGGCACCGGTATGACGATCAGTATATTGAACAGAACGCATCGGCACGCGGTTGAGGAACTCGTCGATGAGACGCGGCCTAGTGATGCGAAAGGGACGACGGGGTTCGCTGCTCAGGTCAAACAACGGCTGTGGCAGCGGATGGCGCGCGAGTGCGAAGCGATGGCGCAACACGCGCTCAGCACCGGGCGCGTCATTCCTGTCGAAGCGATCGAGCATCTCGATCAGGCTGCCTCGGCACCCGATGGGTTGATGGCCGTGGTCACGCCGGACGGGCGGACCGACGCATTGCCTGCAGACCCCACAGTCCGAAGCGCTTCGACGGTCCCGGCCTCCGGGTTTGCTTTGCTAGCCGCCGCGCATGCCGAGCTCGCCCTGGCCATAGCACCGGCGACCCCGGAGGCGGTGCGCCTAATGGCCGATGAATGCGAAAAGCATCCGGTGTGGTGCGAATTAGGTCCCCTGCCGCTGGTGCGCCAGATGCTGGGCCTCGCCCTGCTTTCCCTCGTCATCCTTTTAGCGGTCAGCATCTCCGCCGTCGTCAATGCCGAAAATATGAGCAAGTCGTTGCTCGAATTGTCGGGCTATCCCCTGTTCACGATCGAGACTTTCCTGGTCTCGGCTTCCTCCTTGGGCAGCTGCTTTGCCAATCTGCAGAGGATCAACACCGTCATTTCCGATGGCACCTACGACCCGAGAGTGCAGAGTACCTACTGGACGCGTTGGGTAATGGGCGTGATTTCCGGGATCGTGCTGTCGCAGCTTGTCTACGATTTCTTTCTGGCGCATGGAGGCCACGACGCGAGCGCCCGCGCAATACCAGACGCGATCGGGCAACCGCTCCTGGCACTGCTCGGCGGCTATTCCGTCGACTTCGTGCACGGGATTCTCAAACGCGCCATCACCACCCTCGCTAACTTCTTCGGCGTCTCGATGGATGGTGCAACCGCCAGTCAGCAGCACGCTGCGATGGCGGAAGCGGTCGCAACGCAGCGCGTGGCGCTTGCCGCGGCCACAATCGGTCGGGGCGCAGCACCTGCAGCGAACCCGGATGTGCAAGAGGCAGCCAGACGCTCAACGGAGCTGACCCAGTCCGTCAGCCAAAAGGCGAGCTGAGGGCATCTTGGTATGCTTCAACGCAATAACAATAGATCGTTCGCGCGTTCGCCTTCTCGGGAAGCGGCATCGCGCGACGGTTGCCTACACAGGAAAGCGCCCGCAACCCGGGAAGCTCCCTGCGTTATTAGGGAGGAGAGACGATGGAGAGATGATGATGATAGGCAGGTCGCGACGGAACGGGGCCGCCTGTTCGCGGCCCTGGATCGAAAGATAATGGAGGGGATGGAGCGCTACCCCGGTCCCCGGTGCCGCCGTGGGCGTCATCTGGCGCGGCTGCTCGTCGATCCTCGGATACGGCGTCAGAGACAGTTTACCCAAGGTGGGATCCGCCATGTCGATGCGCACATTCTGTCCGCAGCTAGCAAGCGATTAACTGCATTCGAGGGGCAATCACAAATGGCTTCGTACACAGTCGTAAACAAGTCAAATGCAGCGATATTCTGGCACGAGCAAGACAAAAGGGCGTTTCTCGAACCCGGCGCCGACAAGGACTGGTATAGCGACGATCTGCCACCCGGTCAATCCCGCACGGTCAACTCTGGCGCGCCCTCTGCGGATCGTGGCGCCGAGCCTTTCTGGCCGCTCAGCCATGGTACTCTACTTATGGATCGACCGGACCGGAACGCAAATGTGACGATTTACGCCAAACAAGGTGACCGCTACGTCACCTGGGGGAACGTTTGGATCCTGCTCGGCAAGACGTTAGAGGTTTACGGAGATAGGGAATGGCTGCTCAAATAGCGCTGGCGGCAAGAAATATCTGCGGCAGGCGTCGGCATGTCGATGCGGGTCCACCTGTCTGCAGCCGATGAGGGTTAACTGCATTCGAGGGAATTCACAAATGGCTAATGAGTACCGGGTCGAAAACAAGACAACTCAAACCATTTTCTGGCGAGATGGCGCTTGGAATAGCGGTGATTTGGGCGCCGGTGAAAGCCGCAACCAGGGATCCGACCACGACGCAGATGTGACGATGTACGGCAAAGACAGTGGCGGCGACCACGAGTGGGGTCGCGTTTGGATTTACCGCGACAGGACGTTGGAGGTTTACGGAGATAAGAATTGGCGGCTCAGGCGTTCTTGATCCGCCTGGATTAGCCGCTTCTAGGGCCCGACAAGGAGTATCTGCAGCAGGGTTGGCCTCGATCCCGTTGCGCCGCTTCGGGTCGGTGAGCATCTCGGCCGCAATGATCGGCATCCTGCGGCATAGAGCAGGGCAAAGCCGATCTTGGCATCGGCGTCGACTTAGAAGGTGTCCTGCGCTCCGCAGTAGTAGCCGGCGCACTCGCTCTCGAACCCGCCGTGCGCTCCTTGTCCGCCTTAGCCTACTCGGGAAGCGGGACGGCGCAAGAGGTACCTACACAGGAAAGCGCCCGCAACCCGGGAAGCTCCCTGCGTTATTAGGGAGGAGAGACGATGGAGAGATGATGATGATAGGGCAGGTCGCGACGGAACGGGGCCGCCTGTTCGCGGCCCTGGATCGAAAGATAATGGAGGGGATGGAGCGCTACCCCGGTCCCCGGTGCCGCCGTGGGCGTCATCTG
>JAFAOB010000465.1 GCA_019238055.1 Alphaproteobacteria bacterium | reverse complement strand
AATGGGGCTTGAGCATTCACGCCACAGGTCGGCGATCAACGCCATGGTCCATGTCCTGTCCTGCCTCGTCGCTTACGCTTTCAGGCCGGGCAAGCCTTCCATCTCGCTCACAAGCCAACGCCTCAAGGCGTATCCATAGTTGGGGTTCTTCACAGAGCTAATGAGACTATTCTCCATAGCTACTACGATGCCGTAGCTAATAGTAAGCCGCGGCCAGCGGATCCTAATATCGGCGGCTACCTTCGAGAATTACAGAAGCATCAACTGGGCGATCCCCGCCTACTCGCTACGCTAAAAGACCTCAAAGACCTCCATCGAAACCCGTTAATTCATCCTGAACAGTCGCTGGAGTCGATCGACGAGGCCATAGCGTTGTTGGGAAGCATTCACAATGCAGCAGTGTATATGCTAAAGGCAATTCCCAATAAAACTCCATGTAATATTGCAAAAACACCAGATTAATTACGGAATTATTCTATATCTTGCGAACTCCGCTCTGCGCCACTCGAATCTCCGAATACCGAGCGGAAGTCGAGATCGTAGCCGAAGGCGCGCGGGCCCACATGGTCGAGGCCTTTCGCGGTCAGGAACACCGGCGGCGCCGGCAGGGCCACCACGGTCACCCGCCATCCATAACGGATTGTCTCGGTGCCGCAGGCTTCGCCCGACACGCTGTCGAGCACGCAAATCAGATCGGGCGACATCGCCAGCGGCGCCCCATCGCGCCATGCCACGACCCATTCGTTCTGGAAGGCAATTTCGAGCCGCGACCCGCGGTCCTGGTCAAGCCCGTCGATGACTGCCCGCCCGCGCAGGAATCCTTCGGTCGTGCGCCTGTTGACATCGACGACCTTGCCGCCGAACAACCGCTTGCCGTGCGCTTCGTCGAGAATTGCGGCAATCGGATCTTCGTGCCGGTGCTGTGCCTCCTTCACCCGGCGGCCGATGCCGATCGCCTTCGACACGGTGAAATGGATGCCCCACTCCTTGACCTCGGCACCCGTGCGCGGCGCTTTGCAGGTTGACGCGATCGAGCCCATCCCGACGCAGATCTTGCGGCCGACCCGCTCCATCCACTTCCAGCTCGGGACCTTGGTGACGACCGCCTCGATGCCGCGCGGATCGTACAGCACGCAGGGATAGGGCTGCAGATCGCCGACCGCGACGCTGGTCATCTGCGCCTCGGGATAGGCGCGGCCCATCGTGTCAGCGTCGACCACCGGCAGGTCCAGATGGGCCGCGGCCATCAACGGCTGGATGCCGTTGCCGCCGCCGATTTCGAGCGACATGACGGCGCGGAAGCTCGCCCCGAGCAGCCGTTGCTGGATCTCGACAGCGCAGGCGATGTTGCGGCTGTCGGCGAGCCGCTCCTGGCCTACCAGCGGCGCCCCCATGTTCGAGACCACCGCGACCCAATCATCATCGGCGAGGTCAAACGGCGAGACCAGCCTGACATGATGCCCCTCGGCATAAAGGCGGCGCATGTTTAGGAGCCCGAGATAGGGGCTCCCGCCGCCACCGGTGCCGAGGATCCATGCCCCGACCGCCAGCGCTTCGATATCGTCGAGGGTGATGTCCCATGCCGAATTCGTCATGTACAGCGCAATAGCAGGGCCTCGGCTGCTACGATAGGATCTTTCGGCAGCAATTGTTCTGCAGCGGCAAAATTAAGAGGTCAGGATCCGAGCATGACCGGGGTCGTCACGGCGGTAAGCCGCAGCCCAAAACATAGCTTGATCAAAAGCAACGAGACCGGCATCCGGCTGATGGCCGGGCTTGGCGTCGAAGGCGATGCGCATCAGGGTGTTACAGTCAAGCACCGCTCGCGGGTGGCGCGCGATCCGACGGCGCCCAATCTGCGGCAGGTCCACCTGATCCATGCCGAATTGCACGATGAGTTACGGCAGAAAGGTTTTACGGTGCAGCCCGGCCAAATGGGAGAGAACATCACAACCTCGGGCGTCGATCTGCTCGAGCTTGCGACCGGGACCCGGCTCCATATCGGCGAGACCGCGGTCGTCGAGGTGACCGGGCTGCGCAACCCCTGCGCCCAGCTCGACAAGATCTATAAAGGGTTGATGGCGGCGACCCTCGACCGCGATGCCGAAGGCAATCTCGTGCGCAAGGCTGCGATTATGGGCATCGTGCTGACCGAAGGGGAGATCCGCCCCGGCGACCCGATCCGGATCGAGCCGCCTCCCTTGCCGCATCGGCCGCTCGCTGTCGTCTAAGCCTCGCGCTATTCGGCGGCAGCACCTTCGGGCGATGGCGAGGCGCGTTCGAGCGCCGGGTTGTGGCCGAGCGCCAGCACCAAGATAAACGACAGAAACGGCAGGGCTGATACCGCCAGCAACCCGGCGCTGAAGCCGCCGGTCGTGTCCTTCAAGTAACCCATCATGTATGGCGCCGCAAAACCGGCGAGATTGCCGATCGAATTGATTAGGGCGATCCCACCGGCCGCGGCCGTGCCGCTCAAAAACGCGGTGGGCAGCGTCCAGAACAATGGCGAGATCGCAAACAGCCCGATCGCGCAAATGCACAAGATGCCGATCTTCTGAACCGGGTTTGGGAACCAGGTCGATGCCGCGAGCCCGGCAGCAGTGACCAGAAATGCCAGTGCGGTATTCCACTTGCGCTCCTGCATGCGATCCGACAGAAGCGGCCACAGCACCATCGAAAAAGCGCCGATGATATAGGGAATCGCGGTCACAAACCCGGTTTCGAGATTGCTGATACCAAAATTCTTGACGATCGTCGGCAGCCAGAAGCCGAGACCATAATTGGCGGCGGCATTGCCGAAATAAACGAGGCTCAGCACCAGCACGCGCGGATGACTCAGCGCCTGCCACAAGGAGTGCCTGGCATGGGCCTCGCGGACCATGCGTTCGCGCCTGAGCCGATCGGTCAACCAGCGGCGCTCCTCAGGCTCGAGCCAGTGCGCCTTATGTGGGCCGTCAGTCAGATAAAACATCACCACGAGACCGAGCAGAACTGTTGGCGCCCCCTCGCAAATAAATAGCCATTGCCAGCCTCTGAGCCCCCAGACGCCGTCGAGGCCGAGAATCAGCCCGGAAAGCGGTGCTCCAATCACGGTCGAAATCGGCACCGCGGCCATGAAACGGCCAACCATGCGGGCGCGGTAAGCGGCGGGGAACCAGTAGGTCAGGAACAAGATGATGCCCGGGAAGAAGCCGGCTTCGGCCGCACCCAGCAAAAAACGGACAACAAGAAAGCTCGTCTCGTTCCAGATCAGCGACATGGCGGCGGACAATGCGCCCCAGGTCAGCATGATCCGGGCGATCCACAGACGTGCGCCAAACCCCTCCAAGGCCAGATTGCTGGGTACTTCGAAAAGGAAGTAGCCAAAAAAGAAAATGCCGGCACCCCAACCGAATACCGTGGCGGTAAAGCCGAGATCTTTATTCATCGTCAGTGCGGCAAAGCCGACATTGACGCGGTCGAGATAGCAGACGAAGTAGCACAGCGCGACGAAGGGGACGATACGCCAGCTGACCTTGCGGATCACGCGCTCTTCCATGGCCTTCCTCCCGACGGCAATCGGGCACCCGCCCGCTCCCGTGTCTGATACTTATCTGTTTCGCTACAGCATTTTGGTGCCGATCGGAGCCACGCGAAAGCGCCTACTCGATGCAGCAATACAGACCGCACTGCGCTTTTCCGTCGCTTTCTATGCTGTGCACGTTTGGGAAAATGTCGGCGCCGACGCTTGGTTCCCGTTATTCCGGTGCAATGTTTCTGATGCAGCGCCCGGCAAAGGCACGCTAACTCTTACGACAGCACCGGGAGCTCGACATAGGATGGCGCCGCTTCGGTGTGGTGGACCGCGTTGATCGCGACCCTGATATCGGCGTCGGTGTCGTTCGCCAAGACCGGGTGACCGCTGTTGGTGTTGCGCACCCGGCGCGGAAAATTGCTGCTGGTGATGTCGATCTCGACCCGGTGTCCGGCGGCGAAGGTGTGATGGATGTGGCCGAGATCGATCGTCAATCGTTCGACACGATCCGGCCTCAGCGGGCGCGGTTCGCCCGAGCCGTCGCGGTACAGCGCGCGCGTGATCCCGTCCATGATCAGCATCGCGCTGCCGTCGGGATGAAGATCGATCAGCTTGGCGGCAAAGTCGGTATCCGGGCAATCGGACTGCACTGAGAGCGTCGCGCGGACACTGCCCGCGATGATCAGCGGCTTCGTCAATGCCTCGCCGCGGTAAATGAGGCCGTAATCGGGCAGGGCTTGTACCGGCCGCTGATCGACCGAGCCGGCTGAGATCAGCATGTTGCGCCCGCCCAAGGTCGGGATCGGTCGGCGCGGGTCATAGCGATAACGGCGCGGCCCACCCTCGGCTGTCTCAGTGGCCAGGCTGCCGTCGGCGCGCAGGTAAAGCCGCTGCGGCCGCGAACCCGGCGGCGGCCAGCGTTCGGCGTATTGCCAATTATTCGGGACGTAATTGTCGCGGTCTTCGACCCACGCATGCGGCGAATAATAAACGGCGGGGCCGTCCATAATGCCGTTATCATCGCCCTTCAACCAATAGTTGAACCAGGCGAAATACGGGTCGTAGCGCCAAAAATTATTATAATAGACAAAGTAATGCTCGTTCGGTCCGAGCCATAATTTCTGGTTGCCGACGCGCGCCTGGATGTCGGCGAAGGCGGCCATGACGCTCGTCTGAAAAATGTCAAACCAGGTCGTCACATGAAATCCGGGAATGTCGATCGTGCGCCGGAAATTATGTGCAGCGCGGAACGCGTCCGGAGTCGGATGGGTAATGATCTCATCGAGGAACGGCTGTCCGGTTGCAAAGTCGGGATAGCCCGTCAAGGGCAGCCGCATCCAATCCTCCGAGGCGGTAAAAGGCGGCTCGGCCGCCCGCGCGGCGTCAAGTCGGGCATAGCGGGCGGCAGCCGCAGCAGCGGCGGCCTCGAACTCCGCCGCACCGATGCCAAAGCGTTCCATTACTTTCTCGCGATGCGACGTCGAGAGCCCGGGAATGTTGCGTGCCACCCAGAGCCATAGCCGCTCCATCTCGATCGACTGGCCTTCATAGACGACATCGTCATAGATGCTCGAGGCCCCGGCCTGGGCGAAAAAGGCCCGCAAACTCGGATGCCGGGTCGAGGCGGCGGCAAAGGCGGTGGTTGCTCCCGCGGATGACCCCGATACCCCGACACGCTGATTGGTCCATGGCTGGCGCGCAATCCATTCGAGCGTATCGTGCCCATCGGCCGCATCATCGGCATAGACGCGATCCTCGCCCTCCGAACCGTGCCGACCGCGCGTGTCTTGATAGACGGCCGCAAAGCCGTGCTCGACGATGGCGCGCCAGCCGCGCAGGATCGAGCCGCGCATCGGCTCGGCCGCACTTGGCAGCCACGCCTTGCCGCAGTCGAATTTGTCGCGCGCGTCGGCAGCTGCGATGCCGTAGGGCGTGCGGTGAACGATCACCGGCCAGCGCGGCCCGCCCTCGGCCGGCAGAAAGACGAAGGTGTTGAGACGCGCGCCATCGCGCATCGGTACCATCGTCTGAGAACAGCGAGCGCCGGTCATGAAATCGACTAAATCCGCCATTTTACCGACCCATTCTGTCGTTTCTATCTAAGCAGATTCCGCTTGGTTGACCAACGGATAGGTTTTGCGCTTCAGTGGCGACACGGATTCGCGGGTGTGTGGCATGGCGGGCAAGTCTCCAGTGACAGCGAGCGACGAGCAACGCGCCGCGCTTGGGGTTCTTGCCAGCTCGCGCGATCGTGGTGA
>JAFAOB010000358.1 GCA_019238055.1 Alphaproteobacteria bacterium | reverse complement strand
TGCGCCCGCTTATCTGGCGGTCAATCCGATGGGCAAGGTGCCGGCCTTGCGCCACGGCGAGGCGATCGTCACCGAGCAGGTCGCGATTTATCTCTATCTGGCTGATCTCTTTCCTAAGACTGGGCTCGCACCCGCCATCGGTGATCCGTTGCGCGGCCCGTATTTGCGCTGGATGGTGTTCTATGCCGCATGCTTTGAACCGGCGGTCGCCGGCCGCGCCGCCAAGCGTGAGCCGGAGCCGCAGATGATGTCGCCCTACGGCGATTACGACACGATGCTTAATACGGTGGTCGGTCAGCTGCGAAAAGGTCCATATCTGCTCGGCGAGCGGTTTCGGCGGCGGGCGTCCTGTGGGGTACCGCCCTCGGTTTGATGATGATGTTCGATCTGGTGCCAAAGCTGCCCGAGATCACTGACTACGCGAGCGGCATCGGTTCACGACCGGCCGTCGCTCGCGTCCAGGCCAAAGACACGGAACCCGCTGCGGTACAGCAAGCAACAGGGTAGCATCCCTTCAGCGGGCGGCGGCGCGGCCGCTGACCTCGGCGCCGGCGTCGGGCGCCATTTTCAGAAAAAACGGCACCGACAACAGCGAGATCATCGCAACGGCCATAAACACCGGGTAGAAATCGGGTGCCGTCAGTCTGGTGCCGCCGTGCACCACCAGCACAACGTGCAACATCAGCGCCGCGGTGGCGACGCCGGCGGTTTGCGACAGTTGCTGGGCCATGCTCGACAGGCTGGTGGCCCGGCTCAGCATTGAGGCCGGCACGTCGGCGTAGCCCAACGTGTTAATGCTGGTCATCTGCAATGAGCGGAAAAAGCCGCCGATCAGCAACGCCAGAAAGATCACGAAATGCGGGGTGTCCGGCCGGAACAAGCTGTAGCCAAACAAGAACCCGGCGCTGATGATCGCGTCGCCGACCAGGACAATGCGAAAACCAAAGGTGCGCAGGATCTTCACGGCGGAAGTCTTCATCAGCATCGCGCCGGCGGCGCTGGCAAACGTCAAGAGTCCGGAATGCAAGGCGCTGAGGCCAAAGCCGACCTGCAGCATCAACGGCAACAAAAAGGGCAGGGCGCCGAGCCCCATGCGGAACAGAAAGCCGCCGATCGAGGCCGATGCGTAGGTCGGAATGTCGAACAACGCGAGGTCGATGATCGGGTGCGAGACACGCCGGGCGTGGCGGACGTAAAGCACCAGGCAGAAGGCACCCACCGCCAACAAGCCGACTACCGCGGCGGTCGGCAATGCGCCACGGCCGACATTCTCGAAACCAAAGGCGAGCGTTGCGAGCCCGATCCCGGTCAGCACAAAGCCGCTGCGGTCCAACGGTCGGCGCCCGGTCTCCTTCAAATCGCCGACCAACAAATTGACGAGGACAATCCCCAGCACCCCGATTGGGATATTGATAAAAAAGATCCACCGCCATGAGGCGTAGGTGACGATGAACCCGCCGAGCGGCGGTCCCATGACCGGGCCGATCAGTGCCGGGACACTGACAAACGACATCGCCCGCACGAGATCGGATTTGGGCACGGTGCGCAACAGAACGAGCCGCCCGACCGGCACCATCAGGGCACCGCCCAGGCCCTGCAGGATGCGTGCGCCGACCAGCCCCGACAGCGAGGTCGAGATACCGCAGGCGATCGAGCCTAGAGTGAAGACAACGACAGCCGAGCCGAACACGCGGCGTGCACCAAAGCGATCCGCTGTCCAGCCGCTGATCGGGATGAATACCGCGAGACTCAGCAAGTAACAGGTGATCGCGACGTTGAGGCGCAGCGGACTTTCTCCGAGCGAATGCGCGATCGTCGGCAATGCCGTCGCAATCACCGTCGAGTCGAGGCTTTGCATAAACATCGCGCAAGCAACAACAAATGGTACCAAGGTCTGGCGCGACAGGTTCAGGCGCATCATGGCAGCTCGGAAAATCTGGGGCCACGACAGAAGACGGCTGCCGAGGAAGATCCGCCCTGGTGCCGCCTGCTTGTTGATCGCAAACCGGTGCGCAACCTCAAACGGCGGGGCTGTCGGCGTCTGTCGTGGGGAAGACTTAGCTCAAAGGCGAGCGTTAGATCATGATCGAATCCTATCATAAACAATATATACTGCAGGCGGGCCCGGGGCAGAAGCGCTGCGGTGGGAACTATCGAGTGCGTTTTGGACGAAGGGCCGGCCGGGCGGTTTGGCTCGCCGGTCTCACAATGCTTGCAGGGATCCTGGTCGCCTGTGATCCGGTGCAGATCGTCGAAGGCTCCGACACCCATGTCTCGATCCGCTATGACGGGGTCGCGAACGGCCTCGACGCGGCCACCCAACTCGCCCAAAAAGCCTGCGCCGAGCACGGCAGGACCGCGCGTCTGCGCCGGACCTATTACGAGGGGCTCGGCGTCGGCGAACGCTTCGCGTTTTTCGACTGCGTATGAGGCTGCACGGGACCTGTTGTTGCGATCTTATCAATGGAATCCGTCGCCCGGCCCGCCGCCGGCCTCCGGCAAATCGAGCGCAACTTCATCAGCAGCAGAACACACTCTTGTTTTACCTGTTTTATCAGGTCGAAATCAGGCGCCTCCAAAGTTTTTCAACAATAATCTTCGCCTGACGCGACCGGACAGCTGAATATGCGATGCGATTATAGCAATTGCGTGAATGCCAGACAGTGCCTCAGTTTGAATTTCGGCTCCCGACCCAAAGCCGCCGTTCGCCGCGTGCGAGACATCGGCGGCCCGTGACCTATAAGAGAGAACCAAAGGAATGCTACCCAATTGCCACGTCGGCAATCTCAAAGGGCTGCGGCGGGCTGGAGAGGTAGCGTC
>JAFAOB010000298.1 GCA_019238055.1 Alphaproteobacteria bacterium | reverse complement strand
TCGCGGCGCTACGAGGCTGGTTGTCCGCCCCGCTTCGGCGGCCGAGGTTGCCGCGGTCGTGCGGATTTGCGCCGAGGCGAGGTTGGCGATCGTGCCGCAGGGCGGCAATACGGGCCTCGTCGGCGGAGGAGTACCGCCGATCGATCGCGATAATATCGTCCTCGCCCTCGGCCGAATGAACCGCATCCGCGCAATCGACCCGGTCAATTTCACGATGATCGTCGAAGCGGGCTGCGTGCTCGCTCATGTGCATGAGGCGGCGGCCGAGGTCGACCGGCTGTTTCCATTGAGCCTCGGTGCCGAAGGCAGCTGCCAGATCGGCGGCAATCTATCGACCAATGCCGGCGGCATTGCAGTATTGCGCTATGGCAACACCCGCGAGCTGACCTTGGGAGTCGAGGTTGTGTTGCCGGACGGCCGCGTTTGGGACGGGCTGCGCGGGCTGCGCAAGGACAATACCGGCTATGATCTGAAGCAGTTATTTGTCGGCGGCGAGGGCACGCTCGGCATCATCACCGCGGCGACAGTCAAGCTGTTCCCAAAACCGCGCGAAATCGAGATCGCCTTTGTCGGCCTTGCGCGTATCGAGGACGCAATGGGCCTCTTCGCGCACGCCCGCGCCGCCACCGCCGACCAATTGACGGCGTTCGAACTGATCCCGCGCACCGGGCTTGATCTGGCGCTTGCCCATATACCGGGCACAATCGACCCGCTCGCCACCCGCCATCCCTGGTACGTGCTGATCGAACTTTCGTCGAGCCAGACCGAGAGCGGCATCCGCGCTCTGTTGGAGCGGCTGCTCGAAGAGGCTCTCGAGGAGAAGCTGATCGCCGACGGCGTCATCGCCGAAAGCGGCGCACAGGCCAAGGAATTGTGGCGCATCCGCGAAGCCATCGTCGAAGCGCAGCTTTATTCCGGCTCGATCAAGCATGACGTCTCGGTGCCGGTCAGCCGTGTTGCGGAATTTGTGACTCGCGCCAGCGCTGCGGTGTGCAAGCGTCTGCCGGGCATCCGACCGATCGCTTTCGGCCATGTCGGCGACGGCAATATCCACTTCAACCTGACCCAGCCCGAAGGCATGGACAAAGAGGTGTATCTCGCACGCTGGCAGGAGTTCAACGACATCGTTCACGGCGTCGTGCGCGAGCTCTCGGGCTCGATCAGCGCCGAACACGGGGTTGGCATCATGAAGCGGGATGAGATCACCCATTACAAGCCGGCGATCGAGATCGAGCTGATGCGACGCATCAAGCAGGCGCTCGACCCGGAAGGCATCATGAATCCCGGCAAAGTTGTAAACCTATAGTTTCAGCTCTCGACCGAAGCGGTCAATTCAGCTAGCCTGCAGCCAGCTTGGATCGGGAGCAAGGGATGAGAAAAGTGGGGGCCTTCGAGGCGAAGAACAAGCTCAGCCAACTGCTTGATGAAGTCGAGAGGGGGGAAGAAGTGCTGATCACGCGCCATGGAAAAGAAGTCGCTCGCCTCGTCCCGCCCAAAGCGCGCTTCAACCACTTGGAAGCCCGTGAAGCGGTGCTGAGGATCCGGGAAATGAGTCGGGGTGTTACGCTCGGCGGGATTCGGGTCAAGGACCTGATCGAAGAGGGTCGAAAATGAGCCTCGTGCTCGATGCGTCTCTCGCATTGAGCTGGTATTTTGAAGACGAGCGCACGCCATCCGCCGACGCCTTGCTCAACAGCATTGCGGATGACGGCGCCGTTGTCCCGGCCCATTGGCGGCTCGAAATCGCCAATGGATTTCAGACGGCAATCCGGCGTAAGCGCATCGATGCGAATTTTCGAGACCGGGCGATAGCACAACTCGACTGCTTGGTGATCGTCGTTGATCTCGAGACTGATCGTTACGCCTGGACGAGCACCCTTCGTCTCGCCGATCGTTTTGGGCTGACACCCTATGATGCCGCTTATCTTGAACTGGCGGCGCGGCAAATGCTGCCGCTGGCCACACTAGACAAGGCACTAAGTGCGGCCGCCAGCGCACTCGGGGTGGCGATCGCCGCAAAGGGCCTATAAGGCCAGGGTGATCCTCGGCCCGCAGCAGTTGAGCCTAGTCGTTCCGCCGGGAGATAGAGATGACCTATGCTGCTCCTGTCGCCGAGATGCGTTTTGTGCTCGAGGAGGTTGCGGGCATCGATGCGATTGCGGCATTACCCGGATTTGAGACGGCTGAGCCTGATCTCGTTGAGGCGATTCTGGGCGAGGCGGCGAAATTTGCCGCGGCCGAACTGGCGCCGCTGAACCAACCCGCCGATCGCAGCGGCAGCGTTCTCGAAAATGGCATTGTCCGTACCCCGGCAGGGTTTCGCGAGGCCTATGCAAGCTACGTCGAAGGGGGATGGGGGAGTCTTGTCGCCGACCTCGAATATGGCGGGCAAGGGCTGCCATTAACGTTCGCCACCCCGATTGCCGAGATGTGGAACTCGGCATGCATGGCCTTTGCGCTGTGCCCGTTATTGACATTCGCCGCGATCGAGTTGTTGCAGGCCTATGGCAGCGACGCACAGAAGCGGCTCTATCTCGGCCGGCTCGTCTCCGGCGAATGGGCCGGCACGATGAATTTGACCGAGCCGCAGGCGGGCTCGGATCTCGGCGCGATAACAACCCGGGCGGCGCCAGCCTGTGCCCCGCAATGGGGCGATCATTACCTGATCACCGGGCAAAAGATCTTCATCACCTATGGCGACCATGATCTGGCGTCCAACATCATTCATGCCGTTCTGGCGCGCACGCCGGCAGCACCGTCCGGCAGCCGTGGTCTCTCGCTCTTCCTGGTTCCGAAATTCCTGCCCGACGAGGAGGGCCGGCCGGGGCCGCGCAATGCCGTCCGCACGCTGAGTCTCGAACATAAGCTTGGCATCCATGCCTCGCCGACCTGTGTGCTTGCTTACGAGGATGCGATCGGCTGGCGCATCGGCGAAGAGCATCGCGGGCTCGAATACATGTTCACGATGATGAACAATGCCCGGCTCAATGTCGGTCTCCAGGGTGTCGCAATCGCCGAGCGCGCCTATCAGCAGGCCCGCGACTTCGCCCGCACCCGGGTTCAGGGCCGCCCGCTCAGCGCCGCTGCAGACACTCGGCAGCTGCCAATCATTTATCACCCGGATGTCCGGCGAATGCTGCTGTCGATGCGGGCGGCGACCGAGGCGATGCGAGGGCTCGCCTATTATGCCGCGGCGATGATCGATCATGCTCGGCGCGACCCCGATCCGGAGGCTCGGGTATCGGCACAACATCGCGCGGACCTGCTGATCCCGGTGGTCAAGGCGTGGTGTACCGATATGGGCGTTGCTGTCACCTCGACCGGGATCCAGGTGCATGGCGGCATGGGCTATATCGAGGAGACAGGGGCGGCACAGCATCTGCGCGACGCCCGTATCACCCCGATCTATGAAGGTACTAACGGGATCCAGGCGAACGACCTCGTCGGTCGCAAGCTTGCCCGCGATCGCGGTGAAGCGGCACGCGCGCTGTGCGCCGATATCGTCGCGACCGCAATGGCTTCGGAAGAAGCGCACAGCGCAGATCTCGCCGCGATCGGGGCAGCACTACGCGCCGGGGTTGCGGCCTGCGAAACCGCGACGGCCTATGTGACCGAAGCCGACGCGGCTTTGGCGGCGGCGGGTTCGGTGCCTTATCTGCAGCTCGTCGGGACGGTGTGCGGTGGCTGGATCATGGCGCGCCAAGCCCTCGCCGCCTTTCGCCGTCTGGCCGGCGGCGACCCCGATACCACATTCCTCGCCGCCAAGATCGCAACAGCGCGGTTTTATGCCGACCATTTCCTTGCGGGAGCCTCGGGTATGGTCGCCGCGGTACGAGGGGGCGCCGCGGTTCTCGATTTCGCTCCCGACCAGTTCTGACGCAGGGGCACCGCACTGATCCGAGGCTCGATTTTCAGCTTTTGTGGATGGCAAAGTGCCGATGTTAGCGAAAATCGCTGCGGCGATCGCGACCCTGGCCGACCTCTCTCAGCAATGCCGGGAGGCGTTCTGCCGCAACTTCACATTCTGCCAGACACTACCCTAGCTTGACTTTGTTTCTGTTTCGTTCTATAATGCACAATTATTGAGAGGTCTGACCTGCATTCTTTTTTTGTGAAAATTAATCGCCTCGGTTCCGCTGAGCCTGCTGGCGTCGCGATCAGGGTCGATGCCGAGGGGGCTTCACTTGGTTCGGGCTGTGTGCTCGTCCGCCGAACAACAAATGGGTATCGCTGCGTATCCCGCGAGGAAGCATCGGCGATACAATATGTTTTTCTCGGTGATATGGACGACCCGGACTGGCTATATGGTCAATGCTGTCGGATGGCAAAGGCGCTTGACGACGGTCAATTAGCCCTCGCCCAGATTTATGGAATTCGAATTCCGGTTCGGGAATTGAGCGAAGTGCAGACGCGCCAACTCGCGGGTGTTACGGCTTTGGTCAGAGCCAATTTTAATCCCGACGAGCCCCGCGATGCGCATGGTCGTTGGACGGACGAGGGAGGTGCCACCGAGGGCCGACCGCGCTTACCAGGCGTGCCTCCCAGCGCCCCAGCTCACGATGTCCCGGTAACCTCCAGAAATACCAATATCCCAATCGCGCAGTTAGCAGCCGACAACCGGC
Source organism: Alphaproteobacteria bacterium (assembly GCA_019238055.1). Taxonomy (GTDB): domain Bacteria; phylum Pseudomonadota; class Alphaproteobacteria; order ATCC43930; family CGMCC-115725; genus AP-15. Next base: position 9,095 of record JAFAOB010000298.1, on the reverse strand, counting down.
AAGAGAACAAAATGGTGCGAGATATCGTTGTCAAGTTGAAGCTGACCCCAGACCAGCGGCAAAAGCTTCATAGGGCTATATCCGGACAGGGGCTTAGCTATCAAGAAATATTGGACGAAGCCAGAGAAATGTTCGATAAATAGGACTGGTAATGGAGCAAATTAAAGACCTGTTCGCCCCACTTGTCGGACAACTGGTGTGGCACGTGCAAAGAGGGGTAGGAACGTTCCTCACCTTAGAGTTTGGAATGCCACATCTCTCTATCAGAGAGCCGATTTCCCCGAAGTCCGCTAGTTCACCAAAGGTGCGACGAAATCTGAGGCGGCGCGGAGTTTACGTAACCGGAGATTGGCACCTGTGGGTCCAGTATGGTGACTGGATCCTTTCGACTTCCTGCGGTGTCCTGAGCAGTGATGATGACCCAGATTCCCCTATGGATGAATGCCTCCGCGATCTCGATGGCCAAAGATTAATGTCTGTCGACCCAGGCACCAAACGAAACTCGTGCATTTTTAGCTTCGATCTTGGTGGATCTTTAGAGATTTGGCCATCGGACGAGATAGCCGACGATCAGTGGGGTCTCTATATTTGGAACGGTGATATTGTATCCTACAGCAACCAAGGTGAGTTAACTTTTACCAAGTCTGATCCTAATGAACATATATTCAAGCGTTTGTACTGATCGGTCGTCAGGAAAACTTCCAACCGAGCAGTATCACTGTGCCACTTAAGCACGCGCCAAGCCCTTTGTCAGCCCGTAGCGGGTGTTGTGATTGTGACGATACAGAGCGAGTGTGATCACAGCGCCCGCCTCGTGTTAAGGGCGGCGGTCAAAGTGCCGTCGTCGAGATAGTCGAGTTCCCCGCCGATCGGCACACCTTGTGCCAGGCGCGACAGCTTGACCCCGGAGCCAGCAAGACGATCGGCGATATAATGTGCAGTGGTCTGGCCTTCGACCGTGGCGTTCAAGGCCAGGATCAGCTCCTGGCCGGGTCTGATGCGCGCAACCAGACGATCGATCGTCAGATCCTCCGGCCCGACGCCGTCGAGCGCCGACAAGGTTCCGCCAAGCACGTGATAGCGGCCGCCAAACGCGCCGGTGCGTTCGAGCGCCCACAGATCGGCAAGGTCTTCGACAACGCAGATCGCGGTTGATTCCCGCTTAGGGTCGCGACAGATCGCACAGGGATCGAGCGTGTCGAGATTGCCGCACACCGAGCACCTGCGGATCGCCTCAGCCGCCTGCGCCAAGGCCGTTGCCAGCGGCCTCATCAGGCTCTCACGCCGCTTGATCAGATGTAATGCCGCGCGTCTCGCCGAGCGGGGCCCGAGCCCCGGCAATTTCGCGAGCAGCTGGATCAGGGTATCGAGCTCGGACACCGGGTCAAACGAGATGATGGCAACCAGGCGGGACTAACGAACGATGAATCCGCACTCCCACCCCGGGTCCCAAGAAGTGACCTTGAATCAGGACCTCAAAACGGGAATTTGAGGCCGCCAGGCAGGGCCAAACCACCAGTCAATTTCTGCATTTCCTCCTCTGCATACTCGGAAACTTTGCGGCGGGCATCGGCAAAGGCGGCGACAATCAGATCTTCGAGCACCTCGGCTTCGGCCGGATCGAGCAGAGATTTGTCGATCTTGATCTTTTTCATATCGTTCTTGCCGTTCAAGGTCAGCTCGACCAGACCAGCCCCGGCGACGCCGGTCATCTCCATGGTTTCGAGCTGCGCCTGCATCTCGGCCATCTTTTCCTGCATCGCCTGCGCTTGCTTCATCAGTTGGCCGATGTTTTTCATGGGCAATCCTCTTCTCTATTGACATTCGTCGAGATCGGTTTCATCGGCACCCGGCTCGGGGTCGTCGACCGTGTCGTTCTCGGCCGCTGCAGCAAAGCGCTCGCGCACGGCGGCAATCGTCGCGCCGGGAAAAGCATCCAACACTGCCCGAACCAACGGGTGGGTGGCGACCCCGTTCCGCAATTCAGTTTCGCGGCGTTCTTCTCGCTGACGCAAGGTCGGTTCGCCCTCGGCCTCCGAGATCGCGATCAGCCAGCGCGTTCCAGTCCATTCGCTAAGCAGCTGCCCGAGGCGATTGGCGAGATCACGCGGTGCGCCCGGCGCCGGGCGAAACTCGATCCGGCCCGGCTCGAAATGCACGAGGTGCAAATGCGTCATCAGATGCGAGCGCAAAACCGGCTCGCGCCGCTTGTCGAACAGCGCCACGACCTCATCGAAGCTCTGCGGCATCAGCTCGGATACGTCGAGGGCTGTAGGCGCGGGGTTCGGTATCGGTTCGACGGCGGCCTTCGCAAGCTCAACCGAGGCACGAAGCGGCAGGGCTGCCGTCGGGCTTGGAGGAACTGCAGCAGCCGGCATCGGCGGATCGCGCCGAGAGGCCGATGCCTCCGTCAGGGCATTGTTGCACGGCGCGATACCCTGCACCGAGCGCACAAGTTCGGCCGGGACCGGCAGATCGGCGACATAGGCGAGGCGAACCAGCACCATCTCAGCCGCCTGGATCGGGGAGGGCGCCTCCTGCACCTCGCTCAATCCCTTCAATAACATCTGCCAGACCCGCGTCAGAGCCGGCATCGACAGCTGGTCGGCGAGCGGCCGGACGCGCTCGCGGTCACCCTCGAGGATCGGATCGCCGGTACCGGCGGTGGGCGTCAGCTTCACCCGGGTCAAAAAATGTGCAAGATCAAGTAGATCCTGCAGCAGCAGCAACGGGTCGGCGCCCTCCTGATAGAGGCGATCGAATTGCGCCAGTGCCGTGGCCGCATCGCCGCGCAATACGGTTTCGAGGAGGTCAAAGACCTGACCGCGATCGGCGACACCGAGCATGTCGCGCACCGCCGTCTCCGTAACGGCCCCGCTGCATAGCGCAATCGCCTGATCGAGCAGCGAGAGCCCGTCGCGCACCGAGCCGTCGGCGGCGCGCGCGATCAGCGCCAACGCCGCAGGCTCGACTTCGACCCCCTCGGCGAGCGCGACCCGGCGATAATGTTCGACGAGCAGCTCGGCTGGGACCCGACGCAAGGAAAAACGTTGGCAGCGTGAGAGTACCGTAACCGGCACCTTGTGGATTTCGGTCGTGGCGAACACAAAAACCACAGCGGACGGCGGCTCTTCCAGCGTCTTCAACAAGGCGTTGAAGGCGTTTTTTGAGAGCATATGGACTTCGTCGATAATATAGACCTTGTAGCGCGCCGAGACCGGGCGGTAGCGCACCCCTTCCGTCAGCTCGCGGATATCATCGACGCCGGTGCGTGACGCGGCGTCCATTTCGATCACATCGACATGCCGGTCCCCGGCAATCGAGCGGCAATGGATGCACTCCCCGCAGGGTGTCGCGGTCGGCCCGCCGGCGCCGTCTAGACCGACGCAATTCAGAGCGCGGGCGATGATGCGTGCAGTCGTCGTCTTGCCGACACCACGCACACCGGTCAGGATAAAGGCGTGGGCGATGCGACCCGTCGCGATTGCATTCGAAAGGGTACGGACGACCGCCTCTTGCCCGATCAGCTCGGGGAAGCTCTGCGGCCGGTATTTACGGGCGAGAACGCGATACGCTTGCTCGACGCGAATTGGCGCGTCTGAGCGAACGGTCGAGCTGGATTCGATTGGGCTGCTGCTGAGACTGCTGATCACCGTGTGCTTCTGCTGCGGGGCTGATTTTACGTCTTCTGGCATCTTCCGGCCTGTGACCCCGCTGCTCGCTCATCAACCAAAAACTGGACGAGGGTGGGAGACCGGATCGGCGACCCAGGCCACGACTCGTTACGGCTGCTTCCTTCCGGACCTGACCGGGTTGGCGAGAGGCCTGCCCGCCGCCGGGCTCCCGCTCCACTATATCAGCTGTCGCGGTAAAAGCGGCAAGCTTCGCCGGCACCACCCTCTCCGCCCCGCGATCGGAGCTGGTGCGATCTCGACATCCTCAAAATAGGCGGCACGCAGTCCTGTATCGCGAATCACGCCTCGAAGCGGTGCGATCGGGGCTGTTGCCTGCGCTGTGTGGGCAACTCTATCCCGCGAAGCCATTCCCTTGCCCGCGTTGCGCTGGGATAGGAGATGGACATGATCAGATGCTGCTCACCAAGGCTGCTTCGCCGTCAGTGCAAGCTGAGCCCGGGCATGTAGTCGGGCGGGTCGAGACCGACTCCGACCAGATGGCCGAAGAATTTCGCCAGCATACGCCGATCGATTTCGGGCAAGGGCGGCCTCAAAATAGAGGCGATATTGGCGCGCAGATGTTCGACATCGCCGGTGCCAAACAACACGACATCGACCCCGGGCTCATGGCGCACAAAGCGATAGGCCGCCTCGGGGACCGACAGCGCACCGTCCCCATCGGAATGGACCAGAAAACCGAGTGGGTTCGGTGCATGGGCAAGCCAGCGCGCAACCTTGTCTTGCGCGGCCAGCTGGCGCAATTCGGCCTTCAGCCGCTCGGGCTTGGAAAAAATATTGCGCACCGCAAACATGATCAGTGTCCCGACGCCATTGGCTGAGGTGCGCGGGAACACCAGGCTGCGGGCATTCTGGTGCATCATGTGAAATGCGACCATGACCACGTCCCACACCCCGTCCTCGACGGCGCGCTGCACCATCTCGTGCTCGGCGTCGGTGGAGCCGGTTTCGGTAACTCCGAGAAAGCGGATTTTTCCCTTCGCCTGCTGATCCAACAGCACCGGTGCCAGAACTTCGCGCACGCGGTTGTAGGCCCCGGGGGCGACGCCATGCAGCTGAAACACATCGATGTAATCGGTGCCGAGCTGTTTTAGCGAATGGTCGAGACTGGTTGTGAGGCGGGTCGCGGCAGATCCTCCGCTGCGCTGCGGTATCCAAGCCTTGGTGGTGACGACGACCTGATCACGCGGCAACACCTTCAACGCTTTCCCCAGAACCGCTTCGGTGCCATAGACAGCGGCGGTATCGAACAGGTTGACACCAAGCGAAAACGCCTCACGCACCAGGTTTACGGCATCTGCCTCGCTCTTACCGGTACCGAGTCCAAGACGACTAAACCCGCCGCAGCCAAGCCCGGCGACGCCGACTTTGAGCCCGGTTCTGCCAAGTGTCGTGTATTCCATCTGCCCTTCTGCGGCCCTGTTGTTCGAATGTTAACGCAGGAAGCCGATCGACAGCCACGGGATTGCGGCCACGATGAACAATGCGATGACCAGCGCCCCGATATAAGGCCAGATCCGCCACAGCGCGTCATCGGGCGAGATCCGACCGATGGCGCAGGCCCCATAATAGCCGACGCCAAACGGCGGCGCGAAGAGGCCAATCCCCATCGCCAGGATCACCACCATCGCATAATGGACCTCGTGCACCCCCATCGCTTTTGCGACCGGGAACAACAGCGGCCCGAACAAGACAATGGCCGGCAAACCTTCAAGCACGCTGCCGAGAATGATAAAGGCGACGATCGTAATCGCCAGAAACCCGGCGGTGCCGCCCGGCACCTTTGCCATGACATTGACCAGCCATTGCGAAAACCCGGATTGGGTCAATGCCCAGGCCATTGCGGTGGCGGTTCCGATGATCATCATCACGGCACCGGTCAGCGACAGGGTGTCAACGAGGATCGGATAAATCCGTCTCCAGTCGAATTGCCGGTACACGATGAGGCCCAGCAGTGCGGTATAGACGACCCCAACCGTCGAAACCTCGGTCGCGGTCGCAATTCCGCCGATAACCGCAGCCCGGATTACAAACGGCAAGGTCAATCCCGGGATCGCGATCAAAAACGTCCACAGGATCTGCTTAGCCGGTGCCTGGCCGCCGGCGCCGGTATCGGCGTTGCGCGAGCGAAACCAGGCGACGACGACGAGCGCCAAGGCCGCGACGGCGGCCGGCAGCAATCCGCCGGTAAACAGCGCGGCGATCGAGATGTTGGTCACCGATCCGATCGTTATCAGCACCAAGCTTGGCGGGATCGTCTCCGACATCGCGCTCGATGTCGCAAGCAGCGAGGCAAGCTCGCCCGGATGGGCGCCGCGGCGCTGCATCTCCGGAAACAGGATCGGGGCCACCGCCGCCATGTCCGCCGCTTTCGACCCCGAAATGCCGGAGACGAGATACATGGCGCCAAGCAGCACGTAGCTGAGCCCGCCTTTGACATGCCCGATCAACGCCGCAAGGAAATTGACCATCACCCGGGCGATGCCGGTCATCTCGAGCAACAGACCCAGAAACACGAACATCGGCACTGCGAGCAGCAGCAAGTTCGAGATACCATCGTCGATCCGGTTCACGACAATCGACAGCGGCAGGCTGGTGGTCAGGGCCAGATAGGAAAATGTCGCGATGCCAAAGGTAAAAGAGATCGGTACGCCGATGATCACGCAAACGGCGACAAGCACGACGAAAAACAGCACCAGGCTGCCATTGCCGATCGCAATCAACAATGGTTGCGCCAGCCACAGTCCGCCGGCAATCGCGCCGACCACGGCAAGCGCTGAAACAAAGCCGCGCCAGCTCGCGGCTTCGAGTAGGCGCAACAAGGCCACGATCGCCAACAGGCTCATCCCGACGAGCAACGCCAGCACCCGGTAGCCGTCCGACAGTGGCAGCGTGATCAACTGGGTCGACTGCTGAACCTGAAGGTATTGGGTTGCCGGGAACAGGATTTCCAGGACAAAGGCAATCACGACAAGCGCACCGACGGTGCCAAGCCATTCCCCGCGCTCGCGGCTCAGCGAGTTCACAAACATCGTTAGTCGCATATGTCCGTCGCGACGAAACGCCACGACCGTGCCGAGCATTGCCAACCACAAAAACAAAAAGTTGGCGAGTTCGTCAGTCCACATCAGCGGGTTGTTGAACACATAACGCGAGACGACGCCGGCAAAGAGAATGCAGGTCTCGGCCAGCACCAACGCTGCTCCGACCGCTTCAGCGAGCGTGCCCACCGCAAAATCGACCTTGAGCGCGAGGCTTCGTGTCGCGGCCCAGGGCGATATGCCGGTAGCCGCGACGGCCCGCCGCAGGTTTGGCGCCTCGCTCGTCACGACAGCGCGCCAGTATACTGTTCCAACAGCGCCCATGCCTTGTCGCCGGACTTCTTTTTCATGGCGGTATAAAAACCGGCGCGGCGCAGCGCATCCTGGAACGGCTTTTTGTCGGGAGTATTGAAGACCATGCCTTTGCTCTCAAGATTCTTTTGCTCGGCCGCGGTCATTTTCTGCCAATCGGCCCGTTCGAGAAGTGCCTTTTCATTAAACTCTTTGTCAGCCAATTCCTGCAAATCGGAAGGCAAACGCTTCCACGCGGCGTTGCCGAACGAGACATGGATCCCGGCCCACACATGATTGGTCAGGCTGCAGTATTTCTGGACCTCGTAGAGCTCGGCGGTGTCGATCAGCACCAACGGGTTTTCCTGGCCATCGACGACTCCGGTCTGCAGCGCGCTATAGACCTCGCCAAAATTGATCGGCGTTGGTGATGCGCCAAGATGCTGGAACAGCGCGATCAAATACGGCGCCACCGGCAGACGGATCTTGAATCCTTTCAAATCCTCGGGTTTTTCGATCGATTTGGTCTTGGTCGTGATCTCGCGGAAGCCGTGATCATAGCAATTGAGCACGACGCGAAACCCGATCTGGCCGGCGATGTCCCGCAAATAATTGCCGAGATCGCCATCCATCGCCTTCCAGATGTTGTCGTAATTGAGGAAGGCATAGCCGACGCCAAACACGCCGCAGGCCGGGTTCTTTGGCGCCAGCAGATCGATTGGCAAGTAATACATTTCGAGCGCGCCGGCGATCGTCTGTGACAGCATCGCGGTGTCCTGGCCGAGCACGCTGTTGGTGTAGAGTGTGATGTCGAGCCGGCCATTGCTTTGTTCTCTGATCGCCTTCATCGCCTCGCGGCCGCGAATGGACATCGGGTGTCCATCCGGCAGCGCCGTACCGCATTTGTAGACGAATTCCGCGGCATTGGCCGGCCAGCGCAGCACGGCCGGAGCGGCCAATCCGCTCGCGGCAATTGCTGCACCAGAGACGAACTTTCGACGCGACACGCTCATCGGTATTGTCCTGTTTTCTTCAGTTTATTGCAGAGAACGCGATAAATCTCACTGCGGTTGATCGGGATCGGCGCCGCGCCGAAAACGGATGGTCGAGACCGGGGCGAAGAGCATTCGGATTTTGAACTCTTCAGATCCGCGTCATGCCAAGGTCCCGGTATATTTTTCGAGCAGTGCCCATGCTTTCTCACCGGATTTCTGTTTCATGACCGGGTAAAAATCGGTCTTGCGCAACGCATCCTGAAACGGTTTCGGGTCGGGCGAATTGAAGATCATGCCCTTTCCAGTCAGATTGGCGATTTCTTTTTTCGTCATCACCTGCCAATCGGCGCGCTCTTGCAGCGCTTTCTCGTTGAAGTGCTTTTCGGCTAGCTGCTGCAGGTTGGGCGGCAGCCGCTGCCACGCCAGCTTGCTGAACGAAATATGGATGCCGGCCCAGGTGTGGTTGGTCAAGCTGCAGTATTTCTGCACTTCGTAAAGCTTGGCGGTGTCGATTAAGACCAGCGGGTTCTCCTGGCCATCGACGACACCGGTCTGCAACGCGCTATAGACTTCCGAAAAATTGATCGGTGTCGGCGATGCGCCGAGGTGCTGGAACAAAGAAATGTAATAGGGCGCCACCGGCAGCCGGATCTTGAAGCCCTTCAGATCGCCGGGAGAATTGATCGGCTTTGAGCGGCTGGTGATTTGACGAAAACCGTGGTCGTAGCAATTGTGAACGACATGAAAGCCGATCTGATCGGCAATCCCGCGCAAATAGTCACCGAGTTCGCCGTCCACCGCCTTCCAGATATTGTCGTAGCCGAGGAATGCGTAGCCGACACCAAAGATCCCGCAGGCTGGATTTTTGGCTGCCAAGAGATCGAGCGGCAATGTGTACATTTCGAGCGCGCCGGCAATCGTTTGCGAAATCATCGCCGTGTCGCCGCCGAGCACGCTGTTGGTATAGAGCGTGATGTCGAGCCGCCCGCCACTCTCCTCTTTGATCAGGGCCATGGCCTCGCGGGCCCGGATCGCCATCGGATGACCGTCGGGCAAAGAGCCACCACATTTATAGG
>JAFAOB010000492.1 GCA_019238055.1 Alphaproteobacteria bacterium | reverse complement strand
TTCGCCTGGCGCACTGAAAACCGCCTTTTATGGCGCAATAAGACTAAGCGTGGAGCAGATGAGAAGAAGCTAACGGGCGCCGAGTAACCGGCGCCTATTTGTTTTGACATCATCGCGCGACAATGGGCGCGGTACTGACGCGATTTTGACCATGATACTCTAATCCCTGCTGTGAAGCCGCAGAGACGACGGGCTTACCGGCTGTTTCCCGGTTGGCGGCCTTCGACGCGCCTCTAACAGTCGTTGTTGCGCCACGGTGGGGTTAATGTCGCGAACTGCGCGAAGTCTACTCGCTGAACGCGTATCCTTGCCAAAGATCGCCGACTCCGCTGGCCACATGCTTTTCGGTGTATCTCGACGGCAACCTTACTCTGCTGACATAACAGAGGCCAAGTCGCTGGATCATCACGAAGCCGATTGTCGCCGATTCTCTCTTGGCCGTGCAGCAACACAGGGCCGAGGCGATCGCCAGCGAATGACGCGACCGTTACTGTTCGTCGGCGGCTTGAGTGTCGTCACGCTGCCGATTACGGCTGCGGCGGATCCGAACGCCGACGATCTCGCCAAGCTGCGCGCGGAAATCAAAAAGGAAATTGCTGCGCTCAAAAAGCAAGAAGCAAAACTTCAGCAACAGTTTATCGATCTCGATCGCAGGAGCCAATTGCTCGACACACAGCTGCGCATGTTGCGAGCTGCCGGCACCGAAGGCGCCGAAACGGCTTCACCGGGGGGCGGAGCACCGGGCTCATCAGCAACGATCTCGGGGTCGCCGACACCGAGTTCCGCGCCGCCAGCAGCAGGAAGCGAGGTCGCTCAGGCACCCGCGGCGCCGCCGGTGCCCACCACACCCGCCGCCGGTCAGCCCACATCGCCACCGGCGAGCGGCGAAGCCGCGCCGATCCAGGGCCCCTCGGCAGCACAGCAACAGGCGCGGCAAGTTGTCGAAACGGCCCCGACGTTGTCGAGCGCCGGTGGGGTGCTGACGCCCAAAGGGCAATTTGTTCTCGACCCCTCGATCGAATACGACTATTGGTCGCAGAATCAGCTCGGCGTCAACGGCTTCCAGATCATTCCAGGCATTACCTTCGGTAATATATTCGCCAACCGGGTCGAACAAAATATCACAACCGCAGCATTGACTGGGCGCTACGGCATAACCGACCGGTGGGAAGTCAACGCCAAAGTCCCGTACATCTACAACTCCGGCCAGACCATCAGCCTGATCCCCATCGGCACAACCGCTCAATTGCTGAGCGTCAGCGCCACCGGAACCGGGATTGGCGACATTCAATTCGGATCGAGTTATCAGATGAACTCTGGCAACAATGGCTGGCCAGTCCTTGTCGCCAATGCGTTATTCAAGACCGCGACCGGCATCAGCCCATACCAAGTGCCGATCGTTACGGTCAATGATCCGAATGGCCAGTTTCTTGAGGGCCAGCCCAAGAGCTTGGCAACCGGCACCGGTTTTTATGCGATCGAACCAAGCTTGACCGTGCTGTTGCCGACCGCCCCAGGCGTGCTGTTTGCAAACCTGCAGGATATTCATAATTTTGGGCGGACCGTCGATGTACAAAACGTCAGCGGTGGCCCTGGCACGCCCACTTACCTGCAGCCGGGCGAGAATCCAGCCATCACCTTCGGTATCGGCTTTTCATTGAATGACCGCGCCGCGCTGACCTTCAGCTATCAGCAGCAGCACGTATTCACCGCCTATGCCAATCATCAGGCGATTGCCGGATCGTCGTATTCCTTTGGGACTTTCAACTTCGGCCTTGGTTATCAGATCTCGCAGTCGACCCGCCTGAACCTCAGCGTCGGTATTGGTGCCGGACCAAACACCCCGGTCGCCAAGGTGCTTTTGGAGCTGCCCTACAAATTTTCACTGTGATTGTCGTCGATCGTCGACGTGATCTGTCCGAAACCCGCCTTCGCACGGCTTTCAATACTGCATCATAGTCGCCTCTTAATTTTAGCATACGTGTTGGATTGGCAGTCATCGGCGGTCGCCGGGCATGGCATCGGTAATTGAGGTCGCGTCTCTGAGCTTCGTCGCCTTATTTCCCGCTGTTCGCAGTGTTCATGGTCACGCTCCCGTTCGCACCAGGCGGTAATTCGGGTGGTTTCAACTCGTCCCACAACAATACTCGGGCGAGACTGCTCTGATCCCCGAGTATCGGCGACGGTTGCACCCCGGCGGCGGTCTGATTAGCCATTGCCGCTTCGGATAGGACCGTGGCACTGGCCAAAACCTCTAGCAAGCCGCCTGGGCGTTGCGGTCCTGGCGCCTCTGTCGCCAGACACGCGCCAGGGAAGCCGGCAATCCCAAAAGCTATCGTCAAGGTTCGGAGCACGATTGCGGCCCGCATACTTCGCGATCGCTTCCGGTTTTCGTTCTGCGGCTTCATCAAACGTGCCGCCGATGCGCGGTCCATTTCAATCGATCATGGGCGACGAATCGATTGCCATTGCGGGTTTCGGCCGCTTTCCTGCATTCATTTCGCCCCATCTCAACGGAAAGTGTTGGGCCCGGCAATCCGACCCAGCAGTGAGGACGCAACGTTCTGCTGCAACATTTTAGAGAGGCCGGTCACTCCGATATCAACCGTCGTCATCTGCTGGATGAACTGATTGTTTGCCGTATTTGCGAGCGACGTTGTGATCCCGCCATTGCTGCCGCCCACGATCGTGGCCATCCCGCTATTGGCGAGAGCCTGGAGAGTCGAATTCGCAACGTTGACTTGCGACTGTACCGTGCCGTTTGCGACGACTGTTGCCGAGTTGACACTCGGCGGCAAACCGCCTCCCGAGCTGACCAGGCCGCCCACCTGCCCCGACGAGATGGTTAGGCTCGGTATCACGACACTCTGCGTGAGGTTGTGGTTAACATAGGTCGCCTGCTGAAAGGCGAAATTCACTGTCAAGCCTGAGCCGAGATCGTAACCGCCGCGCATAGTACTGAGCGACGATTCATCGAGCGCCAAACGCGCAAGGCGCCGTTTCACATCGCGACTTGAGGCCGGCAGCGCAGCCGCGGTTTGGGTGACTATTTGGTGCAGGCCGCGGTCCGCCGGCACGACCGAGGAACCGCCATTCCAGTCCACCGTGCCGATAATCCTGCCCGAACATCCCCCGAGTAGACCTGCTGCAATAACGGCCAGTGCCGTAAGCAGTGCCGACGAGCCGGTCAAGTTGCCCTCCCGTGGGGTACATCGTTCAGAACCGAGACGGATTGAGGAGACCCGGTTGCGCCAATGTCGCGAGGTCGAGTGCGAACCGTGTCAGATCCCAGGGCGGGCCGGGTGCAGCGGCCCATCTCTGGTCGTTGTTGAAACTTTTCTGTCCCTGTTCGATGTCGCTGGTGATCAAGAAGAAAATGCCGCTCCATTCCGATTCGAAAAGGCCGGTCGGCTCGCTTCTCATGCCGTTTGCCGGATCGGCAAGCAGCACCCGCCCATTGGCAATACCTTCGAGTACGACGAAGTGGTGATAACCGCGCACGTTCAGCAACACGATCGCCGGCAGCCGCACTTCTTCGAGCTTGCTCAAGGGCGCACGATAACCGCTCGAATCGAGCCCATGTCTTTGTAGATACCGCTTGATGTCGAGCAAAGAAAAGCCCGACTCGCTGATTATTTTCTTGTCGCCGTTTACAATCATGTCGTTGAAGATATCGGTTTCGCTGACCGGCCTGTTGTAGTTGTAGCTGAGCAGGGTGGCGAGTGCAGCGGAACCACAGGAAAAATCGTGCTGCTGGGTGACGGTGTTGCGGTATTTTTGTTCTTGGAAGCTGTCGATGGGCAGCGACACCGCCGCTCCGCCGATACCGGCACTGATATAAAGGGATCCAGCCCGTGCTGGAAGCAGTGACACGGTAGCGAAAACCACTGTCATGGTCAGCATCGCCGCGATCACAGCAAATGCTGATGAAGCTTCTGTTTTCACATCGCTTCCCCGTTGTTGACTGCCGCCTGTAGTGCATCAGTGGACGGCGATATTAATCGTGGTGCTGACCTGCATAATCGAGTTGTTGCCGAAGTTCTGCAACACCGAGGTAATGCCGGCATTATTATCGATCGAATGATCGTTATTGATCAGTCCGGTTATCGGGCTGCCGATCACCGCGTTTGCGCTGCTCGTACCGGTACTAATGGCGCTTCCCGACCCGTTGACATTGATAGCAATGCCGCGAGCACGCTCCCTGCCGAGTTCGGCGCTGGGCAGCGCGGTTCCGGCGAGCGCCCCGAGCACCGCAAAGGAGCCAGTCGGCCCATCGCGGTCGGCCGCCAAGCACGTTCCGGATGCGCTTACCACGGTTGTGAGCAGCGACGCGAGGACCAAGGCGGCAGATCGTGTCATCTGTCGATCCCCTATTCATCGTTTTTGGAAGAAGAGGCCCGCACCGCCGAAGGCGGAAATGGTGCGAGCCGCTCGAGTCGAGTTTACTTAGCGGGGCGAGGACGCCAAGGTCGGGCTGAACCCGCTCAACCCGCCGCCATTGCCGCCGACACTCGAAGTGAGTGCGACAGAATTGCCCTGCACCGCAGCCGCGCCAGTGTTCAGGTTCGCCTGCAGAATGCCCTGGCCTGCCATCGAGTAGCTCATTGAGAGAGTGCCGCTACCGCTGGACGCAGCCGCTTTTTGCTCAATGTGATTGCCGTTGAGCGTTGCACTCGTCACCGCCGAACCGTCTCCGGTCCAGACTGAGGTTGTTGGGCTATAGGTTGTGGTCTGGCTCAACGAACCGCTGCCGACCACCGAGTCCCGCAGAGCTCCCAGCACGTTGGTGCTGTCGTTGGTTTTGGTGTTGTAGCTGCCGCTTACATGGCTGCTGGAGTCAGTGTAGGTCTTGGTATTGGTATTGTATGACCCGGCAGTCACAGTCTTGGTGCTGGTGAGGGTATTGCCGCCATTGTTGATGTTGGTGGCTTTGCCGCCATTCGTCGCGGACGCGGTGCCGCCCGAGCTGCCGGTTGAAGACGCCGAATCGTTGGTGGTCGTGGTCTTGGTGTTGGTGTTGTACGACCCCTTGACGCTGACTTTGCCGCCATTGTTGGCCGCATTCCCACCGGCACCGGTTGCCGAGGCCGTGCTGGTATTGGTCTTATTAACCGTAGTCGTCTTTGTATTGGTGTTGAATGAACCTGTCGTCTTGATCGAGTTCTTCCCACCGCTGGTCGCGCTGGCGCTGATGCCATTGCCCGCAACACCCGAGGTGGCTTGCTTGTTTATCTTGGTCGTGTTGTTGGAGTTCTTTGTTGAAGTGTTATTCGAGTTCTTGGTAATGGTGTTGTTCGATGCGGTTGTATTGCCACTCACATTGCGGGCTTCTCCACCGTTAATGGCGGCCGCGCCGGTACCGCTGTTGGTCGCCGTCGGTGTGCTGGTTTTGTTGACCGTCGTCGTCTTGGTATTGGTGTTGGTCTTGGAATTGTAGGAGCCGAGAGTCAGGCTATTGTTGTCGGCCTGAACTGAAGGATTCGGCCCCCCCATCGGGCCGCCTGCCCATGCTCCTCCTGTGCTTAGGGCGAGAACGGCACAGGTTGTTAACAAAAGCTTCTTCGTATGCTCTTCCTCATAGTTTCCCGCCCCTGCGGCGGGTTACACGCCATGCTCGCACGCACTCGCACTGACGCTAATGCGACACAATCAGTCGCCAAAGGGCGCTGTTGCCAGATTGCGTATCGACGCCAATACAGTGGCAATTGGCGTGCCAGCCGATCGGCCAACTGAATTATCGAAAAAATGTTTGTTTTCAAGCTGATGAGGCTATTACGTTAAGGTTGTCAAATTCGATTGAGACAAATGAGACAATCGCACTGTCTCACAGTGACACAGCTGTCTGGGATGTTGCCCCATTGTCCAATTGGGAAGACGCAGTGGTTGTGTCGCGAAGGCTGTTGAAATTCGTGGCGACGCCTCCGGCGTGATTACAGTATCGGATCAGGCTGCGAGGTCAATCGTGGTGGCAGCGATTGGCTGATCGAGGCTGTGCCAGCCATCCACCTTGCGCATTGTAATCTGGCCCGAGGCGAGTAGTGCCCAGAACAGCATTGCCGCGGTCTCGGCCGAGGGGAGGACGGTTTGCGTCTTGATGCGCCGCTTGAAGTCCTCATGCAGCCGCTCGATCGCGTTGGTCGTTCGTGCCGATTTCCACTGGTTTGGCGGCAGCCTGACAAAGGCGAACAGCCGGTCACCGGCCTCTTCCAGGCTGTCGGCTACGGCCCGGCATTTCAGACGCCACTTGCGCAAGAATGCCCGGCGGCG
>JAFAOB010000507.1 GCA_019238055.1 Alphaproteobacteria bacterium | reverse complement strand
GTCAATCTCGGGAGTTGGGGCGATTTGGTGTTGAGAAAGGTCCTGGCGCCGCTGCATCCGGACGGGTTCAAATTCGTCCTCGCGGCGGTCATCGCGACGGGTCTGTTGTTTTGGGCGGCGCGGCCGGCGGGGTGGGTGGCGCTGATCATCACCTTGTCGCTACTATATTTTTTCCGCGATCCGTGGCGAGTAACCCCGCTGCGCGAAGGTATGCTGGTCAGCCCGGCGGATGGCATCGTAACCTCGGTCATGCCGATGCCGCCACCGCCCGAGCTGATGATGGGCGAGGCCGCGGTCCCCCGGATCAGCATTTTCCTGAGCCTTTTCGATGTGCATGTGACGCGCACGCCCATTGGCGGCCGGGTGGTCGCGCTGCGCTACACCAAGGGGCGCTTTCGCAACGCGATCGGGGAAGATGCGAGTCTGCACAATGAGCGGCTGGCGATTCGGCTTGCACCGCCCGAGGGGCCCGAGATCGCCTTTGTCGAAGTCGCCGGTCTTGTCGCCCGCCGGATCGTCTGCGATCTGCGCGAAGGTCAGCGCATCGCGATCGGTGAGCGCATCGGCATTATCCGTTTCGGCTCGCGGGTCGATGTTTATTGCCCGCCGCCTTATGTAACAATGGTCGTGGCGGGGCAGCGCATGGTCGGCGGTGAGACGGTGATCGCCGATCGGTTTGCGCGGGAGCCGGTAAGGCAAGGGAGTGCGCATTGAGCGAGTGGCGCGGCGGGAGGCCAAGAAGGCTGAGGGTGCGCCGAGACCGCGTGCGGCGAGCGCGAGTACAGCGGCTTTCCGATCTCTCGATCAATCGCATGGTGCCGAATATCCTGACCTTGCTCGCACTGTGCGCCGGGATGACGGCAATTCGCTTTGCGATGGGCGGGAATTTTATCGGCGCCGTTTTCGCGATCATCGTCGCCGGTATTTTTGACGGTCTCGACGGGCGCATTGCGCGCCTTTTGAAATCAACATCGAGCTTTGGCGCCGAACTCGACAGCCTGTCCGATTTTATCAGTTTTGGCGTGGCTCCGGCGGCGGTGCTCTATCTGTGGACAATGGCTGAGCTGTACGGGTTTGGCTGGGCGATCGTGCTGTTCTATGCGGTTTGCTGCGCATTGCGACTCGCCCGCTTCAACACAGAGTCAGGTGCTCCGCGACCTGCTTACGCCGCAGCCTTCTTCACCGGCATACCTGCACCGGCGGGGGCCGGGCTCGTTATGGTGCCGATGTTCTTGAGCTTCGAATGGGGTGACTGGTTGTTCCGCTCGCCTTATCTGAATGCCGTCACCGTGAGCGGCATCGCCCTGCTGATGATCAGCAAGGTGCCGACCGTGTCGCTGAAGCGGATCCGCGTTCCACACCATCTGGTGGTTCCGACCCTGCTCGGCATTGGTGTGCTCGCGGCATTTGTGACGACCGCGCCATGGCTCACCCTGACCACGATCGGCATCGTCTATGTCGGCTCGATCCCGCTGACGATCCGTTCTTATTACCGGCTTCGCCGCACCGCCGCCGCAACACAGCCCGCCGAAGCCGAGAATGGCGCGGCACCGGCGCCGATCCCGCCGACTTACCCGTTGGGCCCGGAGGGTCCGCCGACCGACCAGTGGCGCCACTGAGCTGACCGAAGATGGCGCCGGCGAGTTGCCTCATGGCGAACGGGACCGCTAAGCTGATAAGTGCGAGTTTGTTGGCCGAGAGGCCGTCATCATTGGAGGAGCAGCGACATGCCAGTAAAAGCCGGAGTCATCCGCGCCGGAGCGCGTACAACCAGACGGGGTTCCACCGAGACCTTCACCGGCGTCGTGTTCCAAGACCCGGTCATCACCGCCGAGGCGCCATCGCGGCTTGGCGGTTCGGTCGTGACGTTCACACCGGGCGCCCGTACCGCGTGGCACTCCCATCCGGTTGGGCAGACGCTCTTCTGTTTGTCCGGCGTTGGCCGCATCTGCTTTAAAGGCGAGAAGCCGCAAGTGCTAAACCCGGGCGATACCGTCAATATCCCGCCGGATACCTTGCATTGGCACGGTGCGTCACCCGATCGGCTGTTCTCGCATCTGGCGTTATCGGAAGCCGGCGAACAGGGGCAAGGGACTTCCTGGGGCCCGCATGTCACCGACACCGAGTATAACGAGCCTGCGACGACGTGATCTGCGGGTCCATCCAAAGGATTTCCTCTCTATCGGCCGGGCGGTGTTGTCGCCCGGCTGCTGCTGCGGGCCCGGCCAAAACGCATTGCTCTGCGCATGTCTTAATCAATAGCAGGTGAACCGCCGCATTAGACGCCTCAGCTTGTCTCGTGCATCACCGTCACGTCCGATCCCGCAGCACGATTCGCTTTTAGCAATCTCTACAAAAGGCGCACCGGTGAACCCTCCCGAAGCTCGCTAGTTACTCTTTTGAACGGTCGCGACGCGCTCGCGACTTTAACCCGGTGCGCGTATTGGGAAGATCAGAAGAGTCTTACTGTGTCATGAAATCATCCCTATATGGTGGGGATGATAGG